>JASLVI010000030.1 GCA_030741455.1 Candidatus Poseidoniaceae archaeon
GGAACAGACTGAAGTTCATCGCACGGATACAACGGTCATCAACAACCCTCCCAAGGAGCACAAACCATGTTGTGAATCCCAAGATGCCATCGATAAGAAAAACCAATCGATGCTGAGGGAAATACGAAACTGGCCAGTTGTACGAGAGTGGAACAACCGTACTGGCCAATACGAGGCTGTTATACCACCGGGTTTCCGAAGAAAACATCGGAAACACATGGACCATTTCCTTCGATTTCTGAAGAACCTGGAGTAATCCAAGTCCTGCAAACAAAAAGGCCTCCGAAAGCCTTGGATTTCGGACCCATTGAGCGTAAGCCATAGGCGATACTCTAAGGGCTGCTTTCTCAAGCGTAGCCCATGGAAAAAGGTGTTCAGCGTCAATACGCTCCCACATCGATCTGTTTTGGATGCGGTCCAGCAAACCATAAGGGATTGCAAATCGATTCCTATCGCAAAGGCAATGGGTTGGAATTGAGGTTTACACCCTCTGAGGAACATCAAGCCTTTCCAGGCATGGTCAACGGTGGAATCATCGGAACGTTGCTTGATTGTCACGGAAACTGGGCTGCAGCCATTGCCCTGATGGATGAGCACGGACTGGATGAACCACCTTGTACTGTCACCGCCTCCTATTCCGTATCCTTGAGACGACCAACGCCTCTCGGAGTTGAGTTGCATGTCGAAGCCTTTCCTGAAGAAATCAGTGAAGATCGTGTTCATATCAAAATGGAGTTGAAAGCAAACGACAAGCTTTGTGCGACAGGGAAGGGTTTGTTTGTGGCTGTCAAAGAAGGCCATCCAGCATATCATCGATGGAGTTGAGATGAATATATGGCGAAACCATCGAATGGACAGATGCATGCATTGTCCTCCTTGAAAGAGTACGTCCTATCGCAAATGGAATCAATGCCATTATGGGAGCGAGAAACCATCCTGCCACTTCATTCAATCCCACTTGCAGTTCTAAGAAAAAACGCAACACAACGTCATGGTGTGACACGGTTTCAACGTGGCGCTCATTTATCCGTGTTGAAAACAGAAGATGTGGAAACCATCGATCTACATCCAAAATTATTGGATGATGCATGGTTAGATTACGCTCGCTTTGTATTGTATCATGAATATCTTCATGCACTCGGCAACCGTTTTCATGACACAAACTTTCGGAATCTCGAACAGCACTGGCCACATGCTGGAGCGGAACGTGGTCGTGAATTTACCAAATATCTTCGTAAGCGAACTGCGACGTGGCTATGGGTCTGTACATCCTGTGAGAAGGAATACCCTCGGCGACGGAAAGCAAATGGACGTTTCAGGTGTCGTACATGTTCAACAATTCTCATCGATGTGGAGAACCTGCAGGAAACAAACTAAACAAGGCATCATATCTCGGAGTGTTGAGGTCAATGTATGCATTGGAGATTGCGATGCACAGTTCTCTTTGTTTTACTGTGCATGATTCCACTTCCAATCAGTGCTTCATTAACCGATGCTGAGGGAGGAGGGAGACTCTACTTTTCTTGTGTTTCAGACGACGATTGTCGTTTGACGCCGACACCTATTGGGGAAGAGGTCATTACAGGTTCAGTCCAAGCGAATCCTTTGATGACAGAATCTGTAGCAATTGAGTTTGAAATGGTTCCAGAGCAAACCGAACTCGCTTTGCTTCCAGATACGCTCAATGAGTTATTCATTGATTTACGCGTTCAAGGCGATGTTGTAGGATTCTACACGCCTGAAATGGAAGTTCGACTTATTCTTGGTACGAGTGTAACAACGTTGAACTCGGAGCAAAATAGCATTCCTACAGGTTCAGAAACAGGACATCGTTGGGTGGATGAACCCTTGAATCTTGAGAACGGAAGATTGTTGTGGCCAGAGGATGTTGTTCGTATTCGTATCGTTTTCACATTGGACCGCCCTTCCACTTGGGAACTGCATTTACGCGGTTCAACGTTCATCGATCTCGATATCACATGGTCCGAGAACATTGCAGCAAAGGATGTCGATGAACCAACCAGTGCATTGCAACCGAAGTCAACACTTCTCGAAGATGTCCATTATGGAGCCCTTGTTGGCGATGATTCGGATTGTTGGTCATTCACCGTTGAAACGAATGAGATTATGCGTATCCTCATCCAATGGGAAGACGTACCGCTTGAATTACAACAAAGCAATGGCGTACATCGATTAAGAACATCCGGAGGTCTGCAAATCGCTGCACCAGAAGTGATTACACAATCAGAAGATGATGAAGTGACAACAAGCTATCGTTGGCGAGCCCTCACCCCAGGCGATTACGTATTCTGTTTGAATGGGCAAACCGATCGTTTCCAACCTTACATTTGGACAGGAGGCTATGCTGTTGAAAGCTCTGGACCGACGGATGCTTCTCAATTCGAGGGGAAGGTCGAATATCAAGCCCAATTCTTTGATTTCTCTACTGGGGAGGAGCGTGATTTGAAACCGCAAAGTGGAATCTTTATTTTCCCCATTATTGGATTCATTATCTTCTTCATTGCTCAATTCTATAGAAAAACGACCTCGCAGAATGTTCGCATGTTCGTGTTCGTTCCTAGCGTGATTTTCTTGTTTCTCGGTGGCCTTGTCAGCCCATTGTGGGCAATGGCGGATGAGGTACAATCGGATTCCGAATGGTCGCTTGATCGACTCCTCGATGAACGAGTGCAGCAACTCTGGGACGTCTCAAGTCCAGCTACCCCTGAAGCAACGATGATCGAGCATGTTGGTGCAACGTTTGGCATACGAAATGGTGAATCACTCAACTTATGGTTGGACATTGAATCTGCATATCAACGAGATGATGGACGATGGCAACTCAAAGTCACTGGTCTCGATGAAATGCGTTTAGACCAGCTTATCTTCAGTCAAATATCTGATGCAAGAAGCGGAAGGCTTGTCGATGGTCTCGATGAACAAATCGTACGTTTTTCGATCATCGCTACCCGTGCACTCCTTCTTGACCTGATGATGCTTGAGGCATTGCTTGTTGTTGATGAGGAGCCAACGTCCTCGATACATCACATTGAAACCGCGATGATCGATACAACATCCTTTGGTTCACTCGCTTCACCAACATGGGCTACTCGGCCTGCTGGTATCGATGATGGTGCTTGGAAGCGCTTGCAGACCGCACTTTACCCTGAGCGAATCACGATTACGCTCTGTGATTGTGCCTTAGATCTCCTTGACCTACAAGTTGAGTATTCGAACAACTTCGATGTTGAAGATGCACCGGAATTCAATGCTCTGCGTTCATCGAGTGGAATCATTCCACAAGCAGGGGTTGTTGCAACTGTATCGCTTGTTCTTTGTCTCGTTGTTATCATCAGAGATGAATATCGGAAACATAAAGCAAAAAATTTGGCTGAAGATTACGCTTTAGGGGCATCGATGTGGACATCATTCTTCGGATGATGCCTTCTTTGCTTTCTTAGAAATGCTCTCTGCATCCTCATCGCTGATTCCCAGAGCGCTTTGGAATCGCTTCAAATCAGCGAGTTCATCCTCTGTGATGATCCCATCTTCCCATGCTTCTTCGTAAGCCTTGGTTAGAAATTCTTTGTATTCATTAGGATTGAGGAGGACGTCTCGAATCAAGCCGTGATCAACTGAACCACTCGCAGATGAAGAGGCGCTGAGTTCCATCATTGCAGCAGAACGTCGCATCTCCTTGACAGCCATATCCTTCAGACCATGTCCGGCCCATACTGCACCCGCAGCAACCACCGAAGCAGCGAACCATCGCATCAAATCAGGATCCACTAATTCGCCTGGTGTTACAAGATGGAAGAGGCCGAGTACAGCCATCGCCGCACCACACATGACTTCGAACCAATCGTTGAGGTCGGGTTCATCAGAAAACACCGATAAGCGCTGTTCAATCAAGAGTTCTGTCTGGTCGTCCATAAACTTCGTAAAACATGGAAGGTCTTAGGCGTGTCGGCATCGAAGTTCAAGCGCATTCCTTTTCAGCCGTTGGCGTAACCTACGGTTATGGGCGAGGGTGAAAGGTCAATCCAGAACCTGTCCTTGCCAGAAAAAGCGCTGGATTTTTTCTCAAACAAATGGGGGATTGAACAACTCCATCCTCCGCAATTTGAAGCGATGGAACCTTTGTTTGATGAAAACAACATTCTGCTTGCAATTCCAACTGCATCAGGTAAGTCGCTTGTTGCTTACATAGGAATTCTGAATCAACTCCTCAACCTTAATCCTGGCTCAAGAGCAGTATACATTGTCCCTCTGAAAGCGCTTGCGAGCGAAAAATTCGATGACTTGAAACAAATCGGAGAGCATTTGGGACTGAAGATCGGCCTTGGCATCGGTGATGCAACCGCTGAAGCGAAGAACATCGATGATTCAGACATCCTCATTTGCACTTCCGAAAAGTTGGATTCATTGATGCGTACTCGTTCAGAACTCATGAGCAACGTTTCAATCGTGGTTGCTGATGAATTCCATTTACTTCATGATGCATCAAGAGGACCAACGTTGGAAATTAATTTGACGCGACTACGCACCTTGCGTCCAAATGCGCAATTGATTGCACTCTCTGCAACCGTTGGGAATTGCGACATACTGGCTAAGTGGCTGGATGCAACATTGATTCAATCCGATTGGCGTCCAGTCGATTTGGAATACGCAACACTTCACGACCGACACCTTGAACCACGTAAAATACAATCATCTTCGATGGATTCTACAGTCCAAGCACTTTCACCGCCACGACATCTGGAAGGACCTTTGAGTCATCCTGCATGGATTGTCGTGCAAGACTCAATCGAACAGGGTGGACAGGTTCTGGTTTTTGTCGGAACACGTCGTAGTGCACAATCCGAGGCAAAAAAACTCTCAGAACGCGTTCGCAAACGCTTCACAAAAGAGCAACCTGAACGGTTGATTAAATTAGAAAAAATAGCCGATTCACTTGAAGGAAGGACGCAAACCAGCATGGGTGAAATTCTTGCGAATTGCATCCGAGGCGGCGTTGCCTTCCATCATGCAGGACTTACACATCGTCAACGACAAACCATTGAGTCTGCATTCAAGGAAGGTACAATCCTTGCGTTGTGCGCAACACCAACACTCGCTGCTGGCGTTAACTTACCAGCACGAAGGGTCCTTGTTCGTGACATTAAACGCTGGGACGATGGTATGAGTCGCCCCCTTCCTGTCATGGAAGTTCACCAAATGCTCGGGCGAGCAGGTCGGCCTCGATACGATCCCGTAGGAGAAGCATGGGTTCTTTGCAAAGGAACCGATGGGTGGCAAGTTGCAGATGAAGTCAGTCAGCGGTATTTCTTTGGCCCAATTGAAGACATATCATCCAAACTTTCAGCAGAACCAGCGATGAGGATGCATCTTTTGTCATGCGTCGCAACTGGCGGATTGCTCCATCGTGAAGCGATAGGTTCATTCTTCGATGCCACATTTTTAGGAACAACAATGCCCTCGACTCAACTTCAGGAACGACTCGATTCGATGTTGGATTGGTTGGTCGAAGAACGATTTTTGCGCCGACTCGGCATCGATGAATCCTACGAGTTACGTCTTCACGATCAAGCAATTGATGAAGAGGAATCTTGGGATGACACCGTGCCCGTTTGGGTGAACGTCGCACAAGATTCGGGAGGCGTCTCCATGCAAGAGGTGCGTTCTGCACCGTCGATTCCATCCTCGCATGGCAAACCTTCGCTCGGATTCGTTTCAGCAAATTCATTGAACAATGTTGGTGGATGGAATCCGACCAGCGGAGAACCGCCTGCGATGAAATATGAAGCAACGGCCATCGGTGAGCGGGTAGCTCAACTGTATCTCGATCCATTGTCTGCCTCGATTCTACGAACAGGTATGCGTCGTGCGGTTCGACGGATGGTACGTCAAGATGCTCCAGTGAGTGAATTTGGCTTAACGCACTTGGCATGCAGTACGCCCGATTTCGCTTCATTGTGGGCGAAAACCGCTGATTTGACCATCGGCTCAGATTTACAACTCAAAGCGGCTGCTGTTGAAGATGAATTGTTGTACGAGATTCCATACGAAGAACGTCATCTTGGTTTGGTGAAATCTGCGTGGTGTCTTGAGCACTGGTTTGAAGAAGAAACGATGCGAGAAATTGAGAAACAACTTGACGTGTCACCTGGAGATGTCCATCATCGTGTCGATTTGATGGATTGGTTGTTGTATGCTGGACGAGAGATTCTTTTGACCGATGATGTGTTTTCAGACGAACATATGCCAATCCTTGCCCAATTGTCCTCAGACCTCGATACTCTTCGACAACGCGTACGTCATGGTTGTAAATCTGATTTGCTCAAACTTGTGAAGATACGCCATGTTGGACGGCAGCGTGCTCGTTCCCTCGCATCGATCGGAATACGTACACCGAAGGATGTCCTTGCTATGACACGCAAAGATCAACAAAAAATAGCCTCATGGAGAGGTTGGGGGCCAAAACTTGTTCACAACATTATGACCGAAGTAAAGAAGGTTATTCAACGAGATGAAGGAGAGGCTCCGGTCAAGAAACGTAGTGATGATATGCCCCTCGATGGAGAAGATTGGGCGTAGACTTGATGTGCCGTAATGAAACAGTTCGTTGCAATGTGGGAAACATTTCCGTGTTGGTCCTGGGAAAGTTCGCAACCCATTGAACTGAAATCGTTCGTTCAAAGTTTTCAGGAAATCGTGCCCAATCAACGTTGGGTGTTTTGCCGTAGCGAAGTTGCCCAAACACCTCGACAGTTGTGGACTGCAACGACCGTGAGCAATCGAAATACAGAACGAGGTACCGCACAAGCAAGAACCCTTGATGCTGAATTCTTGAGAGTTCTTGCAGGTACACACAACGTTTCTGAAGCATTCAAACGTGCCGGGCTTTCGAACGGCTCTACCAAAGGTTGGCTTCTTCACATACCTGACCAACGTGATTCAATGAATTCTGAATCTCTTGACATGAATGCACGCCAATTACTCAGCGGCCTTGGCCTTGAAACCACATCTGAAACGCTCGATATCGACATAGAAGGGGCCAAAAAACTCGGTATTTCGATCGATGATGCCATTGATTCAAATCGAATTGAGGCATCATTAATTGGCCATATCCTGTTAGCGGATGTTAGCAGTTCTCAGTAAAATCAATCCTGATTTCCTTGTTTCACCCACTCGTAAAAGGAATGCATAATGGGGCTCAATTGTTTCCCATACTCCGAAATTTGATATTCAAATGTCTTCGAATCCTCGTTGGCTTTTGTTCGAATAACCAGATTAAATTCGATTAATTCCCCTAATCGACGAGAAACCGTTGTTGATGATGCACCAATCTGGTCCTTGATTTCCGAGAAGCGAAGTGGCCGTTTTCCTTGTTCAAGGATCATCAAAATGTGCAACGATTTGGACTTGGTTAACTGCTCGAGAAGTGCATCAACCTGCCCGTAAAGCGGGTCGCAATTTCGATTTGTTACGTCGCTCACAACAATTTTACATCGACCATGTTCTTAATCCAACGGTAACAGTATTGATACCAAATATAGTACCACACGTGTTACAGATTGTTTATGTCAGGACTTTATGTGAAAAAAACATGCGTGCATGGTTCGTTATAGTGACACTTATGACAGTTTTATTGACTCCAATGTTAATGCATCAGCAAGAGAACTTGTTTTCAACGTCGAACCCTCAGTTTACTGGAACAACAAACGTATCCGTTTCACCAAACTCCGGCTGGACAACGGGTGGAGAAACGATTACGATCACTGGCACGGGATTCTCAAGCCTAGCCTACAACAACATCACGACAGATGGCATGACCCATTCATGGACAGTTTCTACCGTTGATTATGTTCAAGGCGGTTACGGCGATCAAGCCATTGCAGTGACTTCTAATGGTGATATCCACATCGTCTATTACAACTACGATACGCATCAACTCAAACACGCTGTTTACGATGGAAGTTCTTGGTCACGCTCGGTGATTGTTTCAAACTCCGGAAGCATGGATTATCGAGATGTTGAGATGGTCGTCGATAGCAACGATCACCTTCACGTATCGCATTGGGTAACTGGAGATTACCTCCATTACAGATATTTCAACGGAACAGACTGGTCGATTCCTTACTCGACGAGTAACGTCGATTCCTATGGAACTGGCATTGCTGTCAACTCTCAGAATCGTGCCCACATCGTGTTCTCAAGTCCAGCTTATGTTTGTGGAGGACTCCACATGGCCTACGATGACGGAAGTGGTTGGAATAAGATTGGCCTCGACACATCGACAGATCTGATCGGCTGCTACTCTTCGATTGATATCGATGGCAACGATGCTGTTCACGTATCGTATCGTGATCATCGAAACAGCCGCTTCAATTACATTACCAACGAAAGCGGTCCGTGGGACAAGTATCAGCATTCCAATACGAATATGCCTGGCTATTACACTCAGACGAAAGTCAAGTCTGATGGTGACATCTTCATCATCCAAAAGAACTCCAATGGTCTTCGCTATGCAGAGGGTTATCCCGGATCTCAATGGAGTCAGGGTGGAATTACTGGAGACTCTGGTGATGATACCTCTTTGTTCTTGGATGCACTTGACCGACCACACGTTCTGCACTGGAAGTCAAGTACTGATGACTTGCTCTATTCCACACGTAGCGCATCTGGCTCATGGTCAAGTATGACCGTCGATGGAACAGGAGGACTTGATGTAGGCCGTTCAAATGCACTTGTGGTGGATGACAACCACCAACTCCATGCAGCCTATGCAGATTATGATAACAAGAACTTGCGCTATGCTACAATGTCTGCAGGTCTCGTTGAAACAAGCGAAGTGAGCATTCAATTCGGACAATATGGTAACGTGACTGCAACTGTTCTCGATGATTCAACCATCCAAGTGACAACACCTATCGCAGGAAGTACGTACGAAACCGTTGACCTCACCCTTTGGGGTGACAATGGAGCTGTGCTCGACCTCAATGTATCCTACCTTTTCATCGCTCCCGATGACCTCGATATGGATGGCGTTCTCAACGATGTCGATGATTGCAGCAATGTTGCAGGAACCTCGACAATTGACCTTCTCGGTTGCCCAGACCAAGATGGTGATGGTTACAGCGACACAGGGGATGTATTCCCCTCTGATGCAACAGAATGGAACGATACAGATGGCGATGGCGTGGGCGATAATGGTGATGCATTCCCGTTTGATGCAACGGAGACGCTTGATACAGATGGCGATGGTGTAGGGAACAACGCCGACGATTTCCCACTTGATCCAAACGAGGACACAGATTCCGATGGCGATGGTGTTGGTGATAACGCAGACGCCTTCCCGAACGATCCGTATGAGTCTATGGACTCCGATAACGATGGAGTGGGCGACAACGCCGATATGTTCCCGAACAATGCATTCGAATACGTTGACAGCGATGGCGACGGAGCAGGAGATAATGGCGACATGTTCCCTTACGATGCCAATGAAACGATGGATTCTGATGGGGATGGCGTAGGCGACAATGCCGACGCATTCCCACTTGATGCATCTGAGACAAAGGATTCCGATAACGATGGCATTGGCGACAATACTGACAGTCATCCATTTGTCAACAACTTCATTGATAGCGACAACGATGGAATTGTCGATCTCTCAGATGAATTCCCCAACGATGCGACACAATGGTTGGATGCAGATGGTGATGGTTACGGTGACAATTCATCAGGTAACAATCCTGACCTTTTTCCAACAGTTCCTTCTCAATGGAGCGATATTGATGGTGATGGATATGGAGACAACTGGGGCAATGCATCATGGGACGATGTTCGTGTTCAATCAGGAATTGGTGAATTCGTGGCTGGAGCAGTCATGGCAGATTATTGTCCAGAAATCAGTGGTAATTCCACCATGATGGGCTACTTTGGCTGTCCTGACTCAGATGGAGACGGTATTGCGAACATCTTCGATCTCATTGAACTGCCAAAGGATACTGACGGAGACGGTATTCCCGATCAATTCGACCAGTGCCCAGATACCAAGTTTGGAGCATTTATCGATGCCTTTGGTTGTGAAATCGATACATCGGCAACAGGCGGCAGTGGTCTGAATTCAGAAGAAAGTGGATTTTTCTCGGGTGAAGTGGCACAAACCGTTGGAATCGGTGCGATTCTCTTGGCCATCTTCTCAATCCTTCAGACAAATGCAGCAGCAGCAATCCTGCCAGATGCATTCCGTTGGGTACAGGTCTTCCGTCGAAACAACAACCTCTCAAAGGAAGAGGAAAATGAATTGACGTACCTCCAGTCATTGGTTCAGACCTACTACACTGAGCCTGAGACACTCAAAGAAGAAGTTCGGAATTTCAAGGTGGACTTAACGTCTCGATTCATGAACAATGAGATCAAGCGAGAGACTCGAGAAAAGTTGTTGATACTCATCGAAGAATTGATTGTTTCCGATGCAAGTGAACTCCAGTTCATCGCTCAAAGTGATGGATACTTCGGATTGACGAACACGACAAGTGTCGAAGAGCGGCTCGACATGTTGGACGAAGAGGTAGCAATGCGTACAACATCCGCAGGCATTCCAAGTGCTGTCATGAAGGGAGAAATGAATCCGGAAGACGGGCATGAATACATCGAATACCCTCCTGGTAGCGAGAACTGGTTCATTCGTAGTCCAAATTCCAGTGAATGGACAAAGTGGAAAAACTGATTGAAGCAAAGACTTCAAACACTTCCTGCCTCATGGAAAGACATGGTCATCCAATCGCAACATGCACCCGACCACAGCCGCTCGACGAAGTATCTCGATCGAACACGAATGAACAATGCACTTGAGCAAGCAATGGACTTTGGCGCAACATACGCAGAGATTCGGTTGATGGCTGAGACGACCTCCTCTGTTCGACTGAAGGACGGTCAGTTGGAACATGCGATTCCAGGTCAAGAGATTGGAGCAACACTACGAATTCTTGCTGATGGAGCCTGGGGTGTTCATTCTACAACTGATATCTCCAACATTCCAAATGAAATTGAATCCACAGTCAAACTTGCACGGGCTGTTGCTGCACGACGACCGAGTGGCTCAAAACCGATTCAACTTGCTGAAATTCCGGTTCTACAAGATGAGATTCACTGGCGACCGAAGAAAGATGTTCGAAACACGGATCTTCAGACCAAATTGGGAATGCTCCAAACCATTCATGCCTCAGCCGATGATGATGATCGCATCATTTCAGTTGCCTGTGGATGGTCCGATGAACATCTCCACACAGAACTCCTAACCACAGAAGGCATGGACCGCACATGGTCCTTCCAACGCTCGATGGTCAACGGCATGGTGACTGCTCGAGATGGTGGCGACCCAGTCTCCTATAGAATGCGTCATGGAGGAGAAGGTGGGCTCGAACTTATCGAAGCATGTGATCTTGGAGGCCTTGGAGAACATGCAAGAATTTCTGCACTTCGATTGCTGAAGGCAGAACGAGCTCCGAGTGGAAAACTTCCACTCATTGCAGACCGTGATTTGACAGGCGTATACATCCATGAAGCACTTGGCCACCCATGTGAGGCAGACCTTGTCGCTGCGGGCGACTCCTGTCTGGATGGTAAACTTGGCCAAAAAATAGGGAACGACATCGTTACTGTTGTTGACGATCCAACCATGCGTGGAGGTTATGGCGCCTATCCAATCGATGATGAAGGTCTCGATGTACGTGAAAAGACACTCATCAAGAATGGTATCCTCACAGATTATCTCAACCATCGAGAGACGGCCCATCACTTTGGTATTGAACCCAATGCTGGAGCGCGTGCCCAGGACGGTCTGCATCATCCACTCGTTCGAATGTCAAACACCATGATTATGGGTGGATCTTACACCGATATTGACGAACTTGCTGAAGACATTCAGTACGGTGTCTATGCATGCGGTTCGCGTGGAGGTCAAGTCGATACAGGACGAGGTTCGTTCCAATTCGCTGCCCAAGAAGCCTACCTCATCGAGAATGGCGAAATCACCACCCCACTTCGTGATGTGAGCGTGAGTGGTCTAACGCTGCAAATTCTGAACGATGTTGACGGATTGACCAAGGATGCAAAACTTGCAAGCCCAGGCTTCTGCGGAAAAGGGCAAACCGTTCCTGTCGGTGACGGTGGCCCAATCATGCGCATTCGTGAAGCATTGGTGGGATGAACGATGATTCCCGACGATGCCATTGAACGGCTTCTTGAAGGATGTCAATCCATTGCAAAGCAGTGTGAATCACAAGGGATTCAAGAATGGGAAATCGTCGCATCTCAAGGATATGGACGCTCATTGGATATTGAAGCAGGTCGAATTTCTCTCGCATCTGGAGGAGGCGAGGGGGGCTTTGGTGTTCGAGTCTTACAAGACGGTCGCTACGGCTATGCGCACCTTGTTGATCCAAGCGGTGCAGAACATGCTGTTTCTGAAGCCTTATCCATTGCGAAGGCAAGTCCACAAATTGAAGGCTTTTCTCTTCCAAGTGCATCGGATGCGACACCCATTGAAGGTATGAGCGATGAAGCGATTCTGAACCTCACTGCAGAAGATTTACTGATGCAAGGTGATGACATCATCTCAGAAGTTGCTTCACTTGACAAGCGAGCCGTCGTCATTGGAGGTGGTGTAGGCATTGGTGCAGAAGCGGGAGTCATGCTTTCCAGCGAAGGTGTTGAGGCCTCTGGAATCACAACCTCGCATGGATTAGGTGTCCAAGTTTCGATTGAAGAAAATGACCAAATGACGAGTTCATGGGAAAGTTGCTCTTCACGACAACTCATGGAAGGCATTCCATCCTGCGTTCCGATGGCGGTCGAATGGGCACAGAAAACACGTGATCCAATATCGGTTGAAACACAGCCAGTGGATACAGCTGTTTTGATGACCCCGCAAGGAATCAGTTCTCTGTTTTCAAACATTATTCGCCCCTCTATCTTGGGAGAGCGAATGGTTCGAAAGGAATCTTTCTGGTCGGAGAAAATGAATGAAAACGTTCTTGATTCCCATCTTTCGATGCTTGATAATCGAAGGATGGAAGGCGGCTTTGCATCATCATCGAGGGATGGAGAAGGGGTACCAACCGCATGCCATACCATCGTAGAAAACGGTGTCCTCAGAAAGATGATTTGGTCAACACGAGATGCTGCAAAGAATGTCGCTGAAGGACGCATAGATTCAGCTACAACAACGGGCTCCGCTTCAAGAGGAAGCCATATGTCCCCTCCAACAACGGGTTGTGGTGATGTACAACTTCTTACGTCAAAGAAGGCACAGTCAAGAGATGAATTGATTCAAACAATGGGTGAAGGTTACATCGTACACAGTGTCATGGGGGCACACACAGCGAATCCAACGAGTGGAGATTTCTCGGTGACAACGAGCACGATTCTCCGTGTTGAAGATGGGGAGATTATCGGTG
>JASLVI010000031.1 GCA_030741455.1 Candidatus Poseidoniaceae archaeon
CAACCAGTTGAAGATCTTCGCACCGGTTGGAATCGCAACCGCCATGGTTGTGATCATGAACGCAGCACGCCAGAATGGATCCATACCCGAAGTGAGCATGTGGTGGCCCCAGACGATGAAACCAACAATACCGATTCCAGCCATGGCGAACACCATCGACTTGTAACCGAAGATGGAACGTCGAGCGCTTGTAGCGAGAACTTCAGAGACGATTCCGAAGGCTGGAATGATAACCACGTATACCTCAGGATGGCCAAAGAACCAGAACAGGTGCTGGAACAACAACGGATCACCACCGCCCGTAAAGAACGTCGAACCTATGGTATGGTCAAACATCAGGAAGGCAACACCGATGATCAAGGCTGGCAAGGACATGAACAGCATGAAGACGCTCACGAATGCCGACCAGGTGAACAATGGCATCTTCATCCATGTGATTCCTGGCGCACGCATAGTGAACACCGTGGTGATGAAGTTGACACCACCGAGTGTCGACGATGCACCGAGCATCAACATACCAGCAATGAAGGCCGTAGTACCAGCATTCGCGCCGTAATCTCCAGCATTGTTCAATGAGGAGTATGGAGGGTACATAACCCACGTAATGTCAGCACCTTCGCCGGACCAAATACCTGCAAAGATGAGTGGTGCGGAGAAGACGAGGAGCCAAAGACCCATAGCGTTGATTCGAGGGAAGGCCAAATCCTTGGCACCGATTTGCAATGGTAGAACGTAGTTGAGGAAACCAGCGATCATCGGCATGGCGCCCAAGAAGATCATCGTCGTTCCGTGCAAGGTGAAGAAGGAGTTGTACTCCTGTTGCGTCAAGAAGTCGTTCTCAGGGAGTGCGAGTTGAATACGGAACAGAAGCGCAAGAACGCCACCAACAAGGAAGAAGAAGAATCCAAACAAGAAGTACATGATACCGACTTCTTTGTGATCGGTTGTGGTCAACCATGGCTTGAGATAACTCCAGAAGCTTCCAACGGTGAAGGTATCAGGACTTCGTCGGTAGAAGACCCACATTGTTCCGATGAGGATGATCGAGAGTGACAAACCAATGGCGGTCAAGAGAATGACCAAAGGAGGTGCGGATGGGCCCTTTGCATCAGCGTTCAAGCCAGGAACGACGACGTTCTTGACACTCCAATAGTCGCCCATTGCTCCTTTGCCGTCTCCTTTACCGGAGTTGCCATTGACCGCATTTCCAAGAATGGTGATTTCGACGGTTTCAGCATCGCTTGCGGGAGCTGCGAATTCAAAATCCCATGAACGGAATTTGTTCCCATCTTCGGTGTGAGTAAGCCCACCATCCATATCTTGACTGTAGGAAGGATCTATGGTGGTGATGCTACCGCCGCCATCGACGACAATACGGAATCCACCTTGTACGCCATTCCAGCCTTGTGCAGGATCTCCGCCTCCTTCAAGTTCCATTGCGTCGTTTACCAGCGTGATGGTAAACACGTAAGTTTCGCTCGCATTGAACGTTTCGGGAAGGCCCTCGACGAGGATGGTCGTAGAGCCATCATTTCCGCCTGAGTGGCAAGTACATCCTGCATTTGCACTGCTACCAATACCGCCTGGCATAGCGCTGAATTGCGGTACGAGCATCAATGCAACAAGAAGTAGGGAGAGGATACCAACGACACCTCGTCGCATCACATTTCACCTCCGCCATACGAGTTAGAGGATCCAGAATTGGACTTCTTCACACCACTATCGAAATCGCACGTATACCCTTCTCGAGCAACGACTTGAACATCTCCAGTCATGACGGAGTGTTGCAATCCACAGTATTCTGCACAGCGGATAGGGTATGTGCCAGCGTCGTCTGGCATGAAGTAGAGGGTAGTTCCTGCTTCAAGACCAGGGACGAAATCTTCCTTCATTCCCCATTCTGGAACCCAGAAGGCGTGTTGGACGCCAACGTTGCGGTCATCGTCTGCAGGCCCTCTGGATTTCATTGTTGCATCAACAAGCTCATCGCAAGGGACGATCATCGGCTCAGAAGGCGTGTTGAACGTATGACGCTCTGGAATGTGCATCCATGTGTGAAGGAGTACGCCCTCGCTATCATAGACCTTGACGTGCGCATATTTGTGATCCTTGTAGGTTGCCTCAGGCGCCAACTTGGTATCGTTTTCGTTGACTTCGTAAGAGGATTTAACCGGGTTTTCATCCCTATCAACAGTCTTGACTTCGAAGGACGCCACACTTGGGTTATCTGCATAATCAACCCGGACTCTCCCGTCTTCCCAAGTAACTTCAACACCAGTGTCGGTGTCTTCCCAAGTGAGTGATTCAGTGTATTCGAATTCGAAATACCATTGGTAGGCATTGATGTTGATTTCAAAAGAATCCTCCGTATCAGGGTTCCAGACGGCTGTGTTTGAACCGAGTGCGAGAACCGTCAACCAGACAACAAGAATGGTTGGTAGGACGTAGAACATCGCCTCAAGAGCAGTATTGTGCCGTTCGACAGGGAATGCGCCAACTTCGATGTGATCGAGTTCGGTTGTGTCAGGCTCAACGCCATCGCGATATCGCAAAATCGCTGTAAAAAGCCAACCGAATGTGAAAATTCCGACCAAAATTGACCAGAACATGTATTTGTCGTAGAGAATCCAGAAAACGGTATCTTCCGCTGGCATGGTTGCACCCTGAATTAAGGGGCGAGAAGGCCTTCTTTAAGCGTTGGCGTAAAGCAAGCACCAGAGTGAAATTCTTTACCTCCTTTTTCTTTCATATGAATGTATGTTCTTCATCGATTTCACACATCTTCAAGAAGCGCCTGATATGTCGTTGTTCTAGGTGCAAACATGGACCCAACCAATTCCATCGAGCGGTTTGAAATCGCAGGAAAGGCGTTGGGTGAGGCACGTCATCGAAACCGAGAGGAAGGATTAGCCATCATCGTTGAAGGGCCAAGAGACAAAGCGGCGCTTCTCCGCCTTGGCTTTGAAGGCCCGATTGAGGTCGTGAATCGAGGCTGGGGCATGGATAAATTTGCAGCCTATCTGTATGAGACGTATGGTACGCGAACGAGTGATCGTAAATCGACGATGACGTTGCTGATGGATTGGGATCGAACTGGAGGGAAATTACAAGCAAACCTTCGTCGAAGACTCGAATCCTTCGATGTCATGATCGATGAAGAACTTCGCAAGGTCTTGATGAAAACGCTCAAGCCCGAAACACGGGTTGTCGAAAGTCTTGGGGGACTTGTCGGTGCCCTTGCACCTCATATGGAGCTCGAGGCTACACTTCGTCAGGAAGAGGAAGTGTAGTGTTTCAGGTGGAAGTTAAAATACCCTCCATCCTTCTGTTGAATCATGGGCATTCTGCGCAACTACCGCTGGTTGAAAGCCCGAGAACTCAAAGCGTATCCAAAACCCGATTTTGCGAAAAAAGCAGCCACAGAAGCAGAAGTTTCTGTTTGCGAGCGATTGCGAACGTTGGAGGATGTCATCGAAGTCTATCACTCAGCACGTATCGATCAAATCATCAGTGGCAAGAGCCGCCGCGAAGCGGATATCATTGTCTTAATGCGAAATCGAATCGTCTTCATCGAAGTCAAGAATTACAAAGGCGAAATTTCGATGGTCGAGAATGTACTCTATCAGAACGACCAATCAAGAGGATGGACATTTGCCAAACTCGAGGAAGCAGTCGGTCGTTTTCATGAGATTAGCCGACACGTCGGCATCCAAATCCAACAAGATGTTATTGAGACCGTGCTTGCTTGCGTTGGTTATGCCGAAGTCGATGAAAGCGTCAAACCCAGAGCGCTTACAGGCTCGTTTGTTGCAACTTCAACCGACCATCTCCTATCGATTCTCCAACATTCAGAAGAACATCATACAGATTTTGATGAAGCGACGCTCAAGGCGTTGAAGAAATTGCTTTCCATGTTCGGAACGTGGGATGCCATTGAATTTCCGAACGAGGCTCGACATGAAGGCGATTTGATTCGGCCACGTGATACAATCCGAGAATGGAGAGTAGCCTACAAGGAGTTGCGAATACGAAATTCACGAACCTGGTGGGGTACCCTGTTTCGAGGTCCGAAATTCATTGGCGAGTTAATTCCACGTCTTGGCAACAATGCGGAAACCGTCACGCTTGACAAAGATGAATCGGTTGTTCTTCACAATCCTCATGAACGTATGGATGAAGAATATTTGTTCGAAGATGCAACGATTCTGACCTTTGGTTACACGGAAGTTCCGGATTGGAACAAGGTTACGTTGATGCAATCACAGAAACCCAAAGCGGAGGCCCGTGAAGCTGTGATTCCAACGCCCCAAGAAGGTGATGTCATCAAACAAGCACGCGTCATCAAACATCTGGTTCAAGGCGCCCACCAAGGCATTGTGTTTCGACTTGATGCCAAGAACGAAGGCATCTATTGGCGAGATCAAATGTCGGTCATGGAATGGGATAACAAGGACATGCTCATGCCTGAGAATTCTGCACACGACGTTGAAGTCACATCATCTCGATTTGACAAATCCAAGAAGCGCTGGAAGATTAAAGTCAAGACCATTGGTTGAAATTAGTCCGATGGAGGTACGACACGACCATCCTCTTTGACCGTATTGAGAACCACTTGTGTAAACGACCGTTGAACACCTTTCAGCGTGAACACGGTCTTGGTTAAATCGTCAAGATCCTTTCTCCCTCGGACACGAGCAAGCACCATCGAATCGTAATCCCCCGTTACATCATAGACAGCAAAGACGCGTGGATCTGCAGCGATTTGTTTCTGAACATCGATCATCGAACCTTTCTGAATACGCAAACCTGTGATGACCGTCATGGTCCAACCGATGCTTTCCGCATCCAACAAGACCGTGTAGCCTTTGATGACGCCCATCTCTTCGAGGCGACGAAGTCGATTGGTGATGGTGCCTTGCGCAACACCAACCCGCTTTGCAAGACCGCGTTGACTGATGCGCGCATCTTCAAGCAATGCAGCGAGGAGGGCCCGGTCGGTCGTATCAAGATCCATGAGGCAACGTCATGCTTGCTCATCTTCAACGCTTCGTTCGGCTTCGCTGCGAAGAGGAAGTCGAATGTTTTGGGTCCAGCCACCCAATGTATCGACATCCATCTTGAGCCGCAAAACCAGAGGCTCGTCGAGCCATTTCTTGAAGCGAACATCGAAGGTTAAACTTGAATCAGATTCAACCGTACTTCGCTTCACGCCACCTCGCATCGACCATGGTTCGTTTGCTTCACAGCCTTGAATGGCCACATCGCGACGCTTTGTTTCCAGTTCGATGACAATGGCAGGGTCCTTCCCATCCTTCCACCAGGCCCGAACTTCAGGCAAACCATGTTCTTGATTGAACGAGCTGCGAACGACCGAGAAAACAATCGCTAACATGACAGCAATGAACACAAGCGGGGGTAGATAATCGAGGAAGGCAACGTCTTCGCTCGATGTAGGGACGGATGTCTCGTAAAGTGCAATCACACCCGGTGGTTCAATCGAATCCACTTGTGCACCGATGACGGCGATGAGAACTTTCCATCCATATCGTTCTTCAGAAAGGTCGACACCTGCAGCATAGAGATGCTCGTACGAAACGATGACCTCAACTTCTGAAACATTGCCATCCGTTCGATAAAAACCAACTTCTGAGGTCAAATCTCGAACCATGTAAGTCAGTTCGCGACCATGATCATCCTCGCTCTTTTCTTCAATAAAGAGGATCTGCATCATTACATCGTTCCGGATTTCTACAAGTGGTTCAACGGTCAAATTTCCTGCGAGGTAGTATTGATCTTCAAGATCTGAACGGATGGAAAGCGTCCCTTTCACATCGACAAGATGTTGACGTTCTTCGGAGTTGTTTCCATTGATTACTGATCGGCTTTCATTCCATCCAATACCAGCGTTATCGGCACGGTTTTTTGCATCATCATCAGGCCATGAGGAACCGGTTTGATCACTGTATCGCCACCACTGAATGACGATATCATCATCGGTTGTCTCAACACAAGTATCGCAATCGACGGTCAAACTTGGGAAGTGTTCCACGTAACGTCGCTCAGCATCAACTGGATCTCCTACGTTCCATTCGATGTGCACACTTGTTGCAGCAGCAGCAACCGGCAACAACGCGATGAGGAAGAGGACAGGAATGACTCTCATTCTTCTTCCTCCAGTCCTAAACGTATCGAGAGCAACCGCCGTTCAGCCTTGTCGAGCATTAACGTAACACGTGTCCCGCACCAACCATTGATGATCAGTGTACCTGTTTGGTGATGACATCGCATGAGGATCGCACCTTGAGGAGAGGGTGTCTCTCCAAAGATAATGTCTGGTTCCAATGCTTCGCCCCGTAGGAGTCGTATCAATGCATCCGATTCGATGACGACAAGTTCGTTGGACAATCGGTCGTAAAGCAGTGGAATAGACTCCTGTCGCGCACGCCATTGCCCATTTTTCGAAACAAATGCAGGAAGGCCAACATGCAGCACTTGCAACGGATGGAAAGTACCTGCTGGCCATCGATCACCACGTTTATTTGGCGTTTCTTGTGCCCAAATGCGATCATGGACAAGGCGGGGGGCAATCGCCATTCGCTTGCCACGTTTCCACCATGAGTAATCCGTATCGGTCAATTGACATTGTTCGATAACAACAGCAGTTTCTTGTTCATTTGCTCCATGAACTGTATGGCGATTGGCTGGAGGCGCATCGAGCAGTCTTGATTCCCAGCCCGAATCTTCTCGACGTTTCGCGAGTTTATCGATAAACGTCTTCGCCACACCTTCCGGTGTAGCATCCTCTCGATGCCGCAAAAGTGCCACATAGAAGCCTCCAGTATTGTTGTCTTGAGGATACAATCGGCGCGTCTTTGGTAAAGCATCGAGGAGTCCCTGTTCGCTTGGAGGCAGATATCGATCATCGAAGAATGGAACCGTTTCAGGTTTGTCTGATACATTTCCATCTTCATCGAGCGGCGACCATGTGGAAAGGCCTTGATGCCAAACCAAACCATCAACCTTGGATTCATCAATTTCGATGACGTCCATCCACGGACATTTCCGAATCAATTCAGCAATAACAGCCTCGTTTTCGACAGGATCGATGGAACAGGTCGAGTAGACCATCATGCCGCCAGGACGAAGCAACTGTGCACCTCTTGAAGCGATATCAACTTGCAACTGGAACATGGTCCGGCCACCTTTCGGTGACCAACTCCACCACACATCCTTGTTCTTGCGCGAAGTTGCACTGCCTGTACAGGGGACATCGGCGACGATGGCATCGAAACCTGGCTTTGGAATACGTCCAACGTGCCGTCCATCGTGTTGCGTAATCATGACATTGTGAAGAGAGAGACGCCCTCGATTGCTTGCGAGCATGTTGACGCGACCGGAAATCGGTTCGTTGGCAACGACCACTCCTGATGGAGCCATTCGTTCAGCAGCATGGGTCGCCTTTGAACCCGGTGCTGCACAGAGATCGATGAGCAGTTCATTCGGTTGTGGATCGAGAACTAGGATAGGAAGCATGCTCGCAGCTTCTTGTCGTGTGACGCGCCCAGTATCGTGAAGCAATGCGAGCAGTTCTCTCGTCCCATCCCGAGGGGCTTGCCCACGAGCGAATGGAAGTTGGTATGCTTCGTTACCAACCGACCACGATAATGGCGTAGCGCCCATTGCTAGCAGTTGCTGGCGCGTCCAATCAATATCGTAGTGATGCATCGTCAGCCGCAAGGTTTCTGGAAGCGGTTCAGTAGCGGTTTGTATCCATGTGGCTCGATCGATGCCGAGCGATTCAGCAAGACCGGTAAGTGGTGCAATCTGAGCTTGAGCGAAGAGGCCATCCTCACCACTCCGCTCGCCCATAGCCGCCCCTGAAGACGCATCCCTTTGTGTCTTACGAAGCCGTTAGCATCATATCGCGAGAATGTTTGGTCGCGTCATGTTGGGCGATGACATGCCATGGCTGGTCCCGCTCTTCTTCGGGTCCATCGCCATCTGGATGTTCCCTCAATCGGTGGAAACGTTCGCTCGCAACAAGAGTGAATCCTTGCTCCGAGTGGTACGATGGCTACCATTTGCTCTTCTTGCAGTGATTCTCTCATTACGAATCTCTGCCATCTTTTCGCATGACTCAACACACATCGAAGTCGTAGCCTATCTGCCAACGGATGCAACCTTCATCGATCGTGTTCATGTTCTCTTTGCAGGTGATGGGCTTGTTGAATGGATGCTTCTTCCACTGATGTATCTCTTTGCTTGGAATGGACAAGGTTCGAAGCGCTCGTGGACGGTTGAAGGATTGCACAAGATGAAGCGAACATTAGCGCTTATGTTGCTCGTATCTTCGACACTGATTTTCGATGATTCATCCTATATTGCTCCAGAAACGTTCCCATCTGCACTCGTTCCATCGCCACATATCGATGCATGGAGCGTTCTCTTCTTGTTCCTAGCTCAATTTGTTTTCATCTCGGGGTTGTTCGCTGCATACGGGCCCTTGAATGGTTTGAAGCGATATCGAAACCGCTTCTATGCACCTGCATCCCCGTTGGTTCTTACTGCATTTGCATATCTCTTCATGGCTTTCTTTTCTTCAGAAATGTTTGCCAACGATTGGTGGAGCGATCCACGCCAAGATGATGCATATGCGACGCTTTGGTTGTGGATTTTTGTTGCCTTTAATCTCCATATTTTTGCTGTACCTCAACGCGAGGGTGATGCGCATTTAGGTGCAGGGCGCGGTCGAAGCAAGGCATTGGCGTGGAACATTGGCGTGGCTGTTTTCCTCGTCATGCTGGTCACGACCTTGCTGATGCATCAACAACAAACGCCTGATGCAACATCCGTTCGATCCGCATTTTGGCTCACAGGATGGATGGTAGCACTAATGGCGGGCGTTCTCCTTCTTCCATTGCTTGGTTTCGATGATGGTTCTCGTCCAGAATTGAATTGGGTTCGTTGGAGTTGTATGTTCGGGCCAATGTTGCTGTTCGTGGTGTTTGAACACAGCCCATTCCTTGTTCTTGGGTCATGGTTTGCCATCATCGCAACCACGCCGCTTTCATGGGCGCTGGAGGAATCAGCACCTTCTCCTTCACGGATGCATTTTGTTGGTATCATCATCCTTGGATTAGCAACGCTCGCCTTGGTTTTGCTCAGTGGTCAAGGCTTGCAGTTAGCATTGCCACTCGGTGCATTGCTTGCAACCATCTCATCCACGCTCGACCTACGTCATGCAACCATGAGTCGTCAATGATGTTCAAACATGAGCACCATCTAGGAAGGACATGGGCGCAGTATACGAGGGCGGACACCTTCCGTTTCCGATGCCAAACCGTCCATTCGCTATCTCCCAAGAATGGCGTGATTTGACGTTCATGCACTGGAAGGTTGATCCTGAGCGCCTTCAAACCCATCTCCCCGATGGATTGGAAATCGATTTGTTCGAAGGTGAAGCCTATGTGGGGGTGATTCCGTTCATCATGAAGAACGTACGACCGAGAAGGTTACCAGCCGTTCCAGGCATCTCGACCTTTGCAGAATTCAATGTTCGAACCTATGTGGTCAAGGACGGTCAAGCTGGTGTCTTTTTCTTGACGTTGGATGCAAAGAGTCTGGTCACCTGCATTCATGCACCACGCGCCTACGGTCTTGCTTATCGCTATGCTAAAGCCAAGGTTAAGCGCAAAGGAGATACCTTACAATGGCAATCGCGTCGTTCAAGTGACGGGGCACAATTGAGAGGTATGTCGACCGCAAAGGGTTCAATCCAATCAGCTGAGGCAGGTTCACTGGAACACTTCCTGTTCGAACGCTATTGCTTGTATACCGAACACAAAGGCTGCCTGCGACGTGCCTACGTCTATCATCAGCCCTGGGCATTCCAAGATGGCGACGTCACCCTTGAGGTGAATTCACTGCTCGAATCGTATGACATGGGATTGGATGTTCATGCCCCAGATTTGATTCACATTTCCAAAGGACTTCCAGTAAAGACGTGGCCGATTGAAGTTGCAGAACGAATTGATGTGAACGATCAGCGTGATTTCTTGTTCTTGGACGGCGACTGTGGTTTATGTCATCGTCTTGCGACCTTTATCGACAAACGATTAGGTAAAGGCAAACAGTTGGGCTATCGCCCAATCCTTCACGAGGATGCACAACGCATCATCCAGACGCTACCATCCAAATTACGTGATGCTGATTCCGTCTATTTGATTCGCAATGGGACGCCTTACATCCGTTCAGCAGCGGGTATTCGTTGCGTCTTGTACATGCGATGGTACTACAAGATGTGGTTCCCACTGCTTTGGTTGATTCCTTTACCACTTCGCAACATTGGTTATCGTTTGATCGCCAAATACCGCCACAAGTTCTTCAAACGTCCAACAGAATGTTTGTTCCGTGTGGATTGATGCAATATCCATTTGAAATTGCCCGATTTATGGACGTTTTAGTCGCGCTTGTTATATGCGAGATGGCGATGCAACAACTAGAAATCTTCGGATTTCTGGATGGGATGGGAATGAGCAGAGCGTTTCGCGCAGGCGTTGACAACAAAAGACGAATTAAAGCACCAACGCGGCAACGTCGATGGCAACCACTTCGAGATCTTGCAGGCTTAGAAGCCCGTAGTAAGACCATCGAGCAAAGCATGGGTCCATTGGTCGATGTTCCAGCTCTGGTTCGAATCGAAGATGAGAAATGGGTCTTCGAGCGTATTGATGAGAACGTCTTGCACCAACTTACACATCGATTGGTCCTTCATGAAGAGGAAGGAACGAGAACCATCGGTGCTACGATCAATCTTGCCTCAGCAATGCATGTCGCAAAATGCATGGCTGAACAGGAACAAAAAATCGTTCTGATTCGTCCGATGTAAGGACTCAGAACAAATCCATGATGGCTTGGACAACACCCTCGTTAACGAGGTAGAAGAAGCCACCAATGACGAAACAAGCAAAGTAGACTTGGAACGGTGAAATCTTCATCGATTCTTCCGACTCCTCATCGAAGTATCGAATCAATCCTGCTGCTTGCTGGATTCCGCTTCCTTCCGACTTCTTTGCCATGTGGACCAATCACTCCGAGTTGCCTTCCCTTTATCAACGCAACGCGCGGTCACTCGGAGGCATCATCACTCAAATCGACGAATGGAATATCATCTTCGATGACAAGAACAGAGCCGTGCGCATCAGTCTCATCTTCTTCGATCGGCACCAGTAAGGCAGCTTCTCCTCGTGAGAGTGCACGTTCCACTGCAGGCGTATTATCCTCAGCAAGTGCTTGTTGAGCCAGATCGATTTCAAGACGGGCCAGGTTGATCATGTTCGCATCAACATCGCCCTTCTTTTCCATTCGTTCGATGTGATGATCAAGCGATGCGATGGCTTCTGACAGAACACTTCGGGCTCGTGTTTGGTGCGAACGCCAATTGTCTTCGTTCGATTTGAGAGAACTGTTTGCACCATGCAAAGCCTTCTTGGCTGAACCGCGATGTGCAAACTCCCACGGATTGTGTTGCAAGGCTGCAACCCAATCGTGAACCAATCGGGCTCGCTCCCCAACAGGTCCTCGAATCACCACTTCGTTTCGATACCCTGAGGTTAGCAATCCGAAGCCCCAGTAGGGTAAGGACTGGATGGTTACTTGAAGCGAACCAGCGGTATACTCCATCATCCATCGTTGCTCGTCAAAACCTGGCGGTTGTGTGAAGGTTGGTGTTTCAGCACCGACTGAACAACGTAGGAGCGTTTCAGCCACATCACCAAGATAGACTTTCGAAGAAGGTCCTTTGAAGGTTGAAGGCCGTAAAAATCGTCCCGAATCATCGACGCAGTGGCTCGCTTTCGCCTTACGCACCTGTGCGTGAAGAATCGAGCGTTCTGGGTGAAGATCAACATCCATGTTGAGTCTTCCATGCAACGATAACTCTTAATTCCACTCCATAGCAAAAATACACCAATTTCAATTCTTAACTGCGAATAAATATCGTGGAATAGTTCAAGAATGCTCGATGGTATGGATGTTCAGGCGAGACTATGGCAAAGAAGGCAACCTCCAAAGGCGAAGATTTGACTGAACTACCGGGTGTAGGTGCAGCGACTGCAAAGAAACTCCAAGCGGCTGGATTGAATACGGCTGCAAAGATTGCAAAGGCTGGCAAAGCTGGACTTGAGAAGGCTGGTTTGAGCAAAACAAGTGCTGCAAAGTTGGCACTGGCCGTAGCCAAGAAGAGTGCGAAATCTACTGCAAAGAAGACGGCAACAAAAGCCAAGTCGACAGCTAAGAAGGCTACTTCGAAGGTAAAAGAAACAGCCAAGAAAGCCGCCTCCTCAACGAAGAAAGCCGCTTCAAAGGCAACCGCTGCTGGCAAAAAGGTCGCAGAAAAGACCGTGGAGAAGGCCAAGGGTGATCACAAAGTCAAGTCGGAAAAATCCAATGATGGTCGCAAGGGTAAGACCTTGAAGGTCCCTCGAAGCGTGACCGATATGCCTTGGTTCCGTAAGAATTGATTTCATTCAATCGCTACATTGTAAAACCGTCTCGATTGATGGTTCACTATGCCAAGGAGGAAGTACGGTCGTCTACGTAAGACCGTTGAATTACCTCCAAAGGAAAATTGTTCACGATGTCGTTCTGGCAAACACTGTCCAATTCCAGGACATTCTGGTCAAGATGTGACCCCACATCGTGAATGGGCTGGGCCCGAATCCATCGAAAAGCGAAAGCGATCACGTTCGTGAGATGTCAATGCCGAAGGTTTCGGTTCCACCTTCTTGTTCGATGAGTTTCTCATCACGAAGTGCTTGCTCTTCATCCATCGTTTGACGCATTGATTGTGCACGATGGTAGACTTCTCGCAAGGTTTGGTCGGAGATGTCGAGATAGACGCGGGTTGTTGCAATACTGGTGTGGCCGAGCAATCGCTGAATGGTGACAAGATCAGCACCGCGTTCAAGTAGTCCAGTTGCAAAGTTGTGACGAAGAACGTGGGGCGTCAACTTCCCTTTCGGAAGTCCTGCTTCGATGGCGAGTTGATCCATCAGTCGCTGAACGCCGCGAGGTTGCAAACGTCGACCTGCTTGATTGAGTAAGAAAGGTAATTCATCATCACGAATGCGCGAATTACGAATTGGAAGATAAGCATCGATGCACGTTTGGGTTCGTTTCGTAAACAAGACGATACGGTCCTTGTCACCCTTTCCACCGATGACCTTCGCATGCAATCCTTCGAGTTCCATATCGGAAAGATCGAGATTGCACAATTCCGAAACGCGCATACCTGTATCCAAAAGGACGGTGACCACCACGGAAGCAATGGCATTCTCTGAGGTATTGGCTGCTTCGATCACCGAGGTAAGTTCTCGTCGCGTAAGCGTTCGCGGTAATTTTCGACCTGTTCGAGCGCGAA
>JASLVI010000032.1 GCA_030741455.1 Candidatus Poseidoniaceae archaeon
TCCGGCACTTGGAGGATAGTAGTCTGGATCGGTAAGTCGCTCCTTTGCAGTGTCGTATGCTGATTGGTACACTTTTCGAATCATGTCATCTTCAATTGAAGACCATACTGATTCCAGGGTTTTGAGTGTTCTTGCCATCACATTTTCATCCTCTTCGAATTTGAAATGAACTTTGTTCACAAATGCTTGCGGCGGTCCATTTCTCAAATTTTGAATTTTTCCAAATGAAGAATATGGTTGACTATCATTCAGAGTCAACGGGCCGCCTAATTCTTTCAGTCTCGATTGAATGTATTCTTTTGAAATATTTGTTTCCGAATTATCAAAGGCTTCTCCTGCCAATTCAGGATGAAGTAAAATCAGCATATCATGGAGAAGAGTGGGTTCTCCTTTCTTCGCGTATCGAAATGGATTCTTATCAGAAATTGCTAGTGCAAATAGGCTGTGTTGAATAAATGGACGTATTGCTAAGATCGTTCGATCGAGATATCTACCATTTTGAATGGGTGATTTGTAACACAAATGATGCCATTGTATCGATCCTGGACTGGATAAATCAATTCCAGAGGATTGCAGTCCATCCGCCATTTCTTTTTGTATCATCGCACGGCGTTTGCGCTGAAATCGAATCTGACGAATATCTTTGAACATACGCGCGGCTGAACCTAAATACGTTGGTTTGTAGATATAGTCTGAAAATTGCGTCGCTGCAAATGTTCCCTTGATAGTCTCTGCTCCATGACCTCCAATTTCGGCAATATGTGGAATCGCCCAATACGAATCATGAACATACATCATATCAAAAAGGCCCATTGAGGAAAGTATCCATAGAGTAAAAGGATCCTCGATTCGTTCAAGTTTCATAGGATATTTTTGTTTATGTTGATTTATTTTTTCTGGATTGTTAAATTGAAAATCATATAGTTCAGAGAGTTGTTTTACAATATCAAAATCTGCTTTCCGAGATGGATGTTTATTGGTATTGATTGTAACTCGATTAAACAACTCTTGTTTATGCAACATTGCGGCTAAGATGACGCGAGAATCAAGACCGCCAGACAATCCAAACTTGAACATCGTTTCTTCATTTTGAAGCATTGAAGTTACCGAATTTGCAAATTTGATTGTTGCATCTCGAATTGCCTCTTCATAACTTGAGAAATTCATTGAAAATACCTCCATAAGGGGTTTTGAGACGACACAATTCTTGTTGTTAATCAAACTAGATTGATCACATTGTAAGAAAATGTGCTTGCCTGGAGAGAGTATGTACACATCCTCAATCTGAGTTTGATTACTCATGACTGAACATGCCAATCCATGCGTCCATGCTCTTGTGTGCATAACATTCTTGTTTATTTTACATGGCAAAGCAAAGTACTTCCTTAAAGCACTTAGCATATATAATGAATCTGAACAAACAAAGAAATCCTTTTCTGCGAAATAGATTACAGGAAAATAAGAAAATAAATCGTTCTGAACAGTCAATGCCCCATCCTCGTGAATGCATGAAACATATGCCCCCTCGTATTCTGAATTACGGATTTCTTTACTTGAAATCCAATTTGCATAACCTTCTCCTCCGAACACGAATGATTCAGATTGATGGTTCTGAATCCACCCCGTAAAAAAAACCTGAGCATTTCCAACCTGATGTATCGTTTCTCCTTTGTTCACCGACATCAATGAAAACCCGGAATTAAGTTCGACAACTGATACTTCATCAGATTGATCAAACCAAGATTGAAGTTGGTTGATTTTTTCTGTTTTCCCGAATGCCAAAAGATAGTTTGACATTTCTCTCACCACTTACTGTGGTTTACCAACAGCGTGTACCTGCCAACCCATCTCTGAGATTGAATCCAAATCAAGAACTCGCCTTCCATCGTAAAGAATTGGATTGTTCATTCGCTTACCTAGATTTTCCCAATCGATATTGACACAGTTTTCATGTGCCGTGACTAGAATCGCTAGGTCAAAGCCAGATGCAGTTGTGATGTCATCCACAACTGTGACTTCTTCGGGGAATTGTGATGAATCGATATGCGGGTCATAGGCATAGACAGCGATATCCTTGGAGAGAAGGGCTTCAGTGAGTGGTTCAGCGGGCGTTTCACGAGGATCGCCAACTTCTGCCTTGTACGACCATCCCAACATGAGAACTTTAGCAGACCCTGAAGGGACGCCTGCTCTGTAAAGAATCTCATTGATGACAGTTGCAACATGCAATGGCATTGTTCGATTCACGGCTCTTGCTGCAGTGATTAATTCAGCAGGAACGCCCACATCAGCAGCTCGTTGCATCATGTAGTAAGGATCGACTGGAATACAATGCCCACCTACACCTACACCTGGAGTGTAGCGGTGGAAATTCCACTTTGTTGCCGCTGCTGAAAGAACGTCCTCAACATCAACACCAAGTTCAGGGAAAATACGTGCAAGTTCATTGACCAATGCAATGTTGATGTCTCGTTGGACATTTTCAATGACTTTTGCTGCTTCTGCAACCTCTAACTTGCCAACGTATCGGACATCTTCTGTCGTCAATCGACGATACAATTCAACCAGTCCTTCTCCTACATCGGGGTTGGAACAACCGACGACTCGAGCAACTTGACGGACACCATGAGCTGGGTCTCCAGGGTTGAAGCGTTCCGGACAGTAAGCAATTTCAACATCCGTTCCTATTTCCATTCCCAATTCTTCAACCAGAGGCAACCAAGTTTGAGCAGTTACGCCTGGATAAACTGTTGATTCGAGAACGACAATTGTTCGCGAACCACGTTCAATTGACTCAAAGACTGAGCGGCCAGCTTCGATTACATAGGTGAGATCGGGTTTGAGGTCTTCCGTCACTGGTGTAGGAACTGTGACCAAAACGACATCGCAATGTGGTACAGCCTCGCTCGTACTCGTTGTAATGTTCCATCGTGTTGAATTGGGGTCTGGGATGAGGTCATTTACATCAGGGTCGCCTGTGGGGTTTTCACCATTCAGAACCATGCGAACTGTACGCTCAGAGATATCTACTCCCCAAACATTGAATCCAGCATCATGGAATCCGATTGCTGTGGGTAAGCCAACATAACCAAGACCGATGATTCCCACCGTCAAATTTCCATTTTGGGCTCGCTCGGAGAAGGCGCTGTCCCAACCCATGCTTTCCTCCTGAGGTTGATTGTTTTTGAATTGAATGGGAAAAACACCGAAGAGTTGTTTTGCTTTCGACCTCTTAGAACCAATTGATGAAGCATATTCTCATCACAGGAGGTGCCGGATTTATCGGTTCCAATACGGTTCAATATGCTCTCAAATTAGGATTGAAGGTTACTGTATTGGATTCCTTCGAAAACGCTGCAATTTCCAGAAATTCCTTGGAAAAATTAGGTGTCAACGTCCACGAAATGGATATTCAAGATCGTCAATCGCTTGAACAATTGAATGATGAATTTGATGCCATCATTCATCTTGCTGCACAAGTATCTGTTCCGAAATCAATTCAAGATCCACTACGAAATCATACTGTAAATGTTGACGGTACGGAACATGTCTTACAACTTGCTCAGCGAAACGACGTGAAGCGGTTCATTTTTGCATCATCTTCTGCTGTGTATGGAGATTGTGAAACAATGCCATTGAAGGAAAGTTATAGTGGAGAATTACAATCTCCGTATGCACAATCGAAGTCGGATATTGAAAGCAAGATTGATACGAAATTCCAGGAAGGATGTGAATTTGTTAGTCTACGATTCTTCAACGTATATGGGCCAAATCAGCGATTGGATTCGAATTATGGAGCTGTCGTTCCTATCTTCATTGATCTTCTCTCAAGAGGAATACAACCTACAATCTATGGGACGGGTCAACAATCGCGCGATTTTGTTCATGTCCATGATGTGGCACGACTCCTCGTTGACTTAGCAATCAACGAATGGCCAAATCCTTCACAGAGCATCTACAATGTTGGAACTGGAAAGGCAGTCACTGTGATCGAATTAGCATCCCACATTCACAAATTAACAGGGTCAGGGAGTTCATTTGTACCCGTATTCCAATCTGAAAGAGAAGGAGATATCGAACGATCTGTCGCTTCGATTGTTGCTATCGAGAATGACCTTGGTTGGAAGCCTGAAATCCGGCTTGAAGAAGGTTTGAGGGAACTCATAGAGGTGAAAACTTCTTGAAATTTTATTGGTGCACAACACGGCACTTTAGAGGAGACCTGTGTGCTACAACACAAGTTGCCATCATCAATGAATTGCTTGAGGCTGGCCATGAAGTCATCGTCCTTGGTCCTGACGTGCCTACTGGAGCCTATTCGTGGACGCATGTTCAATTAGACCAATCTTCAGTAAAAGGACGGAAGGCGTCAAGTCTAGCCAAAAACATGAGAAATCATCTCAAAGGAATCAATCTGAGTAATTGTGTGCTTCTGATTGATTGGGCACTTGTCAAACCTCTTTCATCGCTTGCTGAGAAGTGTGGTGCTCGTTGGATTTGTGTAGATCGTTCTCCTCCAGCTGATGCGAATCTGTTTGCAAAAATGCAACAGCGTGTTTGGAAAAAGGCCTGGAAATTGGTGGCCTCTTCACTCCGTCGTAACGGTGCTTGTATCGGAGGAACCGTTGTCAGTCTAGCTCATCACACACTGATTAAGAATCAATTTTCAATCAACGACAACCGTTTGTGTATAGTTCACGCTGGAGTGGATAACCAATTGTTTCAACCAACCAATCGAACCAATCTTGAATCACCAATCAGCATGGTGTATCATGGAAAAATGGACAGGCACAGAGGTATTCTCAAACTCATCCTTTTACTCGATGCTTTAGAGAACAATGGTATTGAAGCCGAGTTAAATCTCATCGGCTCCGGAGATTTGGATTCACACCTTACAAATCTAGCAAATTCCAAACCGAATTTACATGTTCATGGCTCAGTTCATCATTCAAAAATATCAACTATGTTACAAGAATATGATATTGGTTTACTGCCAATGCCAAATCTTCCAGTTTGGACAATCTCCAGTCCACTGAAACGTAGTGAATACATCAGCAGTGGGCTTCTCGTCGTTGGAATCGATCATAGTGGCCATCATTTACCGGTCAAAAATGGAGATACAGAGTGGTACCAACTATTTGATCAACAAACATTTGTTGATGATACTGTTAAGCAAATTCGACAATGGATTGATGATGGTAATTTCACAACGTTGAGCCAACAAGCAAGAACATATGCAGAGACAAATCTTGAGTGGAGTAAAACGATTCAACCACTTGTTGATTTCGTTGAAGCTGTTGAAGAATAAATCGATATGAGGACCTCATTTACGGATTCAATGCTATGCAAATCAGGAAGTTTGACTGTCGTATCTGATTGAATGCGTTCAATCTTTCCGAGCCAATCCTCCTTACTACGCATAGAAGCTGTTTCTATTCCGCTTGGAAGTGAATGAATTGTATCTGACGCAAGCACAGGTGTTCCACATGCAAGCGCTTCGAGGGCTACCATTGGTTGCCCTTCATAGGTTGAGGGAAGGATGAGCAGTGAGGATTCTTGCAAGAGTCTTACTTTCTCTTCCTTTGAAACCCAACCGTGCGCAATGACGTTACTCAGCCCATCAGGGGCTTGTTCTCTTCCAGTACAGTGGAGTGTTACATCGGATGCATTCTTTTGGAATTCTCGCATAATCTCGAAGGCAAAATCATGGCCTTTGACTTCGTCATTTCGACCGAGAAGGAGGATTTGATTCTGTTTTCGTTCGACGGTTTCATCGATACAATGAATTGGATCAATGGGATTCGAGGATACAACACATTTGCCCAAAAACGGTGTAAGAAGTTCCTTCCAGCGTTCTGAAAGACAGACGATTGTTGCCTTACAATCCTTGAGGCGTTGTCTCATTTTCTTTGCACGATCTCTCTTTCCAAGCCAAGCAAGGATGTTCCCGCTATGAATCTGGAAGACGATCTTTGCACCGAGTTTGGAGGCATATTCTGCAAGACGGAGTTTCCTCAGGAACGAATAATCCGAAGCTGCATGAAGATGAACAACGACGTCATCCGTCTGTTTGATTAATTCCTCAAGGCGATTCTTTGCCTTGTTGTAGACTTGAAGTTTGGAGAGGTAGGAACCGCTTGAATGACTTTCAACGGTCTCAACATCCCATCCTTCAGGAGGATATGCGGAAAGTGTTCCAATGACCGTTTGAATGCCTCCAGGACTCGAAATCGGTCCAACATGCACAACGGTCGGCATGAACAAACTGATGTGAGATGCACACTTGACTTCTATGGAGAAACACCCAACTTTGCCATGAATTTCAACGGAGAAGTGAAGAGGGAATCAACGCTGAACTGGTTCATGCTGTTCTCACCCGCTTTGTTTGAAGTCGGGTTTGCTGCTCTTGCTAGCCTACCTTATCTCAAGCATGGATTTGATCTATTCATGGCTCGTAAACGAGTATTAGAGCGACCACCTGAGGAATTCAAAGGACAATTGACCATTCTTCTTCCAATATGGAATGAAGCAAAGGTTTTGCATGAAAAACTCGAGAACGTACTGGAAACAACGAAGTCATACAAGCCGCATCTCGTCATCATTGATTCTGCTTCAACGGACGATTCAGTATCAATTGCACAGATATGGGGTGGTCAAGATGAATTTGCATCCTATACCATCTTGGAGATGGAGGAACGAAAGGGCAAGACTGCTGCAGTTCAACGAGCACTCAATCACATTGATGCATCGATTAAAACAGATCTCATCTTGATGAGCGATGCTGATGCAATGTTCGAAGCCGATACTGTCTCGAACTTGATGCATTGGTTCAGCGATCCAAGCATCGGTTGTGTTGGCGCATCTCCGAAGCGTATTGGGCAACGAATGGAAGAAGAAAAGCATCGAGAGATGTTCTCTATGGTTCGGAATCTTGAATCGAAAATAGATAGTACACCATTTCTCGAAGGTTCGTGCATGATGTGGAGAAGAGATGCATTGCAGATTGAGACATTGCATATCACTTCAAATGCAGATGATGCCCAAATTGCAACCAATATCCGTATCAATGGTTTGCGAGTGATTCAAGATTCGGGCGCGTATTTCATCGACAATGCTCCTATTGAGCGTCGTGAGCATTCACGGCAAAAGGTTCGACGAGCACAAGGGTTGCAGCGTCATCTCGTTCGACAAAGGAAACACTGGTTCAATAGACGCCATGGACGCTTTGCAATCATTCTTCGCCAGGAAGCAGCGCTTCACCTGCTCACGCCTCTTTTCTTAATTGGAACATTCGTTGCAATGCTTGCACGTTGGGCTTCGATTGGTTTTGCAGACATTGATTTCTCAAATGCGACCTTGACAACGTTGCATGTGAGTTTGTTCACTGCTGAAGCGGTTGCCCTTCTCGCATGGTTATCCGTACGGTATCGAATCAGAATTCCTTTTCTGAATCAAATCGGTTCCATTTTGGATGGAAATATCCACCTCATCAAAGCACTTTGGCAAAGTGCACGCGGTTCATCACTCCATATGTGGGATCAACATCTGGATGGTCGGAATTAAAAAAAAAGGCCCCCCCATGCGCCTGAACGCATGAGGGGGCGGATACACACAAACTCTGTTTATGTGGTTTCGACAACGGTTTTGATTGCTAGTTTAGCAAATCAAAGAACGCTTACAACAGTGGACTCGTAGATGAGCTTGTTGCTTGATCGGTCTAGAACCTTAACCTGTACGGAGCAAGGGCCGGCACAGATATCGGAAGATCCTTCGCTAACGGTGACTTCTTCACCAAAGGTCCAGCTTCCGTCATCGTTGTCGCCAACGGCGCAACCTGTGTCAACTGCTTCGTTCGGGTTGGTGCATGTGGTGTAAACACCATCGTCAGCAGACAGTTGTACGATGACGCTAGCCCATGATAGGTCGTCTCCGTTGTCCATTGCGATGAAGACGAGAGCTTCCTCTCCTGCAGACGTTGGTGTGCCCGATGCGTCGGTTACACTAAAGTCGTACATGGAGAAGTCTCCGTCAGTGTTTCCTTCTGCAAGCTGGGATGCCCAGACGTACAGTACACCTGCCAATACCACAGTGATCGCAACCATAAGGATGGTAGCGATAACCGGGCTGACTGCTTCTTCATTTCGGTTTTCGTTTTGCATATTTTTGTCCTCCAAAGCCCATATTGGGCGCATTCTTCCCACCAATGAGATATTATTTAAAGACATCGGACTAAATAGATGGAATCCAAATGTTATTCGCGATACTGCGGCTTTATTTTTTGGAGAAAATAAAATTACAAAGTGATGGCCGAGTGGTACAATCGTTTTGTAAATCGGACATGGCTTTCGCTATTTTGTTAGAAAATGGGTGAACAGGGTGAGAGCTTACGGAGAGGGGATGGGATGCACTCAACGAGAACTTCACAGCCCTGTTCGATATAGGGTATGCACTTCGCCTTTATATGCGTTATCTGTGTTTCAAAAAATCAAACAAATATCGATCTATTCGACCGTGAGTATTTCCGGACCACCATCAGTGACCAATACAGTGTGCTCAAATTGGCAAATATTTCCGCCATCCTTGCAGGCAAGAACGTGGTATGTCTCCAAGAATCGTATGCTGATCAATTTCTTGACAAGTGCTCTCCATTTGCTTTGACGAGAGGCTTCATCTGCATCAGGGAATGGTTTCTCAAGCATTGGATAGGCCCATCGCTCAGCAAAGGGAAGCGTCGAATAGCGTTCTTCGAGATTGCGAGCCATTTGCGCTCCAAGGGGCTTGAGTTGGCCTTTTGCTCGCGCCTTTCTTGAGGTCGTCATTCCAGTAATCCGATAGATGTTGGACGAGTTCGGATTTCCAAGATTCTTGATCATCCCCGAGGGCCCTGTCGTATTGAACGGTTCAATGGCATAGATTCCCCCTTCTTCCACGACGCCTTTGAAGCCTTGATTGTCAGGACCGCAAGCATACGATGGTACGGAAACACCTGCATGAAGTTCCCATGGTTTGAGTTGATGTCCACAGAGATTACGAATCGGTTGGAAGCCTGCATCGAGTGAAGGTTGCGCAGCTGCCTGCCCGACCTTGTACCATGGTGTTCCAGGGTGCATCATCTCAATGGCTGCATCTCGTGCTTCCTTGGCCGCCTTGATTTGTTCGGTATGTTCATTCCCGTTACCGATTTCAAACGTGAGAGCATTGTCAGCGATATGGCCCTTGATATGAACGCCGAAATCGATCTTGACACAATCTCCTTTCTGGAGAACCATTTCTCCATCCCATCCTTCGACTTGATTGATGGCATGGTCTGTTGTAAAGTGTGCAGCAAGGTCATTGATTGCAATCGTTCCAGGGAATGCTGGTTTGCCTCCATGTCGATGGATGTATCGTTCTGCTGATTCTATGACTTCATGGAAGGTCTTTCCAGGCGTCAATTCCAACTTCATCGCTTCGAGCGTACGGCGAGCAACGTGACCTGCATCTTTCCAATATTTCAGTGTCGATTCTTCCACCAAGTAACCACGTCATGTGTAGGTACAATGCCTTCTCTGATAATAGTTACCAATGGTTCATCGCTGGTTAAATCGATTTTAACGAAAGTACTTCCCAGTCCTGTAGCACGATTCCCGTGAATGATGGCGATCTCTGACAACCCGAGTTCAGTTCCTGCATCCTCCACGGTATCTGCCGGTTCTTCTCCAGCTTCATTCGCACTTGTTGCCGTTACCGGTCCGACAGCTTCTGCCAACGCTCTGGCTGCTGGATGGTCAAACACACGGATGGCGATTGCATCGCCTCCAATTCGGGGGTCCTGTGTCTCCTTTGCCGGATAGATAACAGAAAGACCGCCACGCGGGAATGCATCAACAAATTCGATGACCTGTGAATCGATTTCAACCAATGCTTCGACTTGCTCCAACGATGCAACGCCGAGTGAAACGGGCTTATCTGTGGAACGCGATTTGAGTGCAAACAGGGCATCAAGTCCTTCCTTTGTTGGTATGCATCCCAATCCAGGCAAGGTCGATGTAGGGTATACGATTACGCCTCCATCTCTGATGTATGCAATCTGCTCATCAGAGATGATTGTCATGACATCACCCGCGCGTCCATTCCAACATGTGTTGCTGAGCAATCTGTTCAGCGAGCTCCTTATCCGCAGTTTTGACGAGAAGTTTTCCACTCGGATACAATGTGAGATCTGCTGAACCAGTAAAGGTCCAAACCATTCGTGATTGGACGCCGGCCTCGAACCCACTCTCGATTATTCTCGCCCCAACCTGTTCTAAATCGATGGATGTGATCCCTTCAGGGACGATTTGCCAAGAGGCTTGATTTCCACATAATTCCATCGCAAAACCATCGCTCATGATTTCACCTCAAAATTCGGGTTTCTTTGGTTGGCCTGAGGGAGGTCCCGATGGGGGTCCAGAAGGTGGACCGGAGGGTGGGCCGCTCGGTGGACCGGAGGGAGGACCGCTTGGAGGTCCCGATGGGGGTCCGGAAGGTGGACCAGAGGGTGGACCGCTTGGAGGTCCCGATGGTGGACCAGACGGAGGTCCCGATGGAGGTCCGGAAGGCGGACCGGAGGGGGGACCGCTCGGTGGCCCCGATGGTGGGCCAGACGGAGGGCCGGATGGCGGGCCAGACGGAGGCCCTGATGGCGGGCCACTCGGTGGACCAGCGGGGCTTGTTGGAAGTGCAGGTGGTGTTGAATCTGTTTTCACTGCTGGTTCTGGTTGGACTTCAGGCTCGGCTGCAGGTGCTTCAGGTGCTGAGGATGCTTGGCTTGGAAGTGGAGTCTGTGTGAGTAAATCAACTGCAGGCTGTGCCGGTTCGGGATTCACAAGCGGTGTGGAAAGGAGCGGGTCTGTGGTTGGTTGAGAGAGGAGAGGATCTGCAACTGCAGAGGATGGCGATTCTGTTTTTTGTTCCCATGGAGGGGTTCTCGGACCGTCCTCTTCGATCGTGTTAAACGTCCCTGCGCTGATTCGGGTCGTACCACCTTCGGCATTTTCACCGAAGAAGGACGACATCTGAACTTCACTCGCATCGATGAGTTCTCGCTCTTGGACACTTCCAAAGTCGCCAAGGTTTGCATCAAACGCACCAGAGAAAAGACTTGATCCGACCGCATTTCCAAGGTTCCTGCCTTTGGCTTGCTGAAATTCAAATTCAGCGTCATAGGGTCCGAGTTTCAGAGATTGGCCCAACCCGTCCAATTTGAAGGTCCATTCACCCTCACTGAGTTTGAAGGCGAACGAAAAGGAACGAGTCAATCCTGGGCCAATGGACGAAACGCCTGAAATCGGCTCGACTGTTGCTCCAAGACTTGTCGTGATTGAGGCTGCAACACCGCCGATTGGCATTGCTGATTCATTGGTTAAGCTGAGGTCAACTTCGATGATGTCTTCATCGTCATCATCGATTTCCATTCGAACCGATTGCAGGGCAATCGAAAGCGAACCAGCAGTTGCCGAATGTTCTTGACTCATCTCCTCACCTGTCAACCGTAGAATGTTCATCACTTTAAGTTCAAGCGCGTATCACTTGGTAGAGACCAATCTACAGCAGCGACTGTATGATTGCTCACATCGATGGATGTTCGGTACTCAGCCGACTTCGAACGTGCACGCAACACATCCCTGAGTCCAAGCAACCAACCCAATACGGGGATGAGATATCGTAGCTTGTGGAACGCCCGAGGACCGAAGTGGTGTGATTCAAGCAGCGTTCCATTATCATGGACGATCGCAATGCGGAATGCTCGCTGTCCAAGTGAACGACCGTATGCACGACCAGTATACTTCCAATAGAGCCACAGCGATGCAAAGAAAATCGCCCACGTCATCAAGAAGGACGAAGCATAACGAACGTCTTCGGCAAGATAACTCCAACTGATGAGAATTTCAAGGAATGTAAAGCGAGTCATAACATGAAGCAGAAGTGACATAGCGATTACATCGATAGCAAATGCTGCAATACGACGCCAAACAGGTGCAATCAACATGCCTTCTGGTGCAGTCGAAAGCACCTGTTGCGCAAGTGTACCGCCTTGATAGACCGTGACTGGGCTCTCCGCCATGTTGATTCCATCCACTGTTTATTGTTGAACCTGCGTGTTAGCCATTAACCAAATGCCAAGCGAAGAGACCACGCTCTTCCGCCCAATCCAACCACGACCGCCATGTCGGATCGTACCGCAGTGTCGTGGGATCGCCGACGACAACAAGGCCTCGCTTTGCTCGCGTAATCGCAACATTGAGTCGCCGTTGGTCACTCAGGAAACCTACAACTCCATCTGCATTTGAACGAACTGCTGAGAAGATGATGACATCTTTTTCTCGACCCTGGTAGCCATCGACCGTATTGATTTCAAGTCCAGCAAAAGGCCCTCCATGGTCGCGTCCTTTGTTGCGATCAAAAATATCGGATAGAGCGCGCACCTGACCGCTGTATGGCGTGATGATGCCAACTTCTGATGCGAGAACGTCGCCTGGCAGAAGTAAGCCTTGAACCAAATCGTAAATGCGTGCAGCTTCGATTGGATTGCTTCGGCTACCTCCTTCCTGTTCCTCATCTTCAACACCTTCAAGCGGAATAAAGGCAAATGGATGATCCCAGTCTGGCCACAAAACACCTGCTGGGGCGGGACGGTCGACTGCTTGACAACCATCGTTCAAACGATTATCATAAAACCGTGCACTTGGAAATTCTCGCAACACTGGATGCATTCGATATTGGACATCCAACAAATTGGTTTGAATGCCAACGTCGATGAGGCGCTCAAACAAAGAACGCCCCAGCCCTTCACGCTCGGCTTTCTTCGAAATGACCGTCGGAGGAAGTTGTTTATGATCGCCAACCAGAATCAACTGACGGCAGCCTTTGGAAATGGGAATCAATGAACTTGGTTCAACCGCTTGTGTCGCCTCATCCATCAAGACGATTGGAAAGCGACGTCCATTGAGCATTCGATGGCCGGAACCGATGTTGGTTGAACAAATCACCTCAGCATTGTCCAACACGGATGCAATCATTTCTTTCTCAAGACGTCGAATCTCTTTCTTATTGTGCTGAATATCACGATGAGCCAATCCCTTTTCACGTCCTTTTAATTTGGGCAATGCTCTGTGAACTTCATCTAATTCATCTCGAATGATGGCGATTTCATCCTGCTTTGGATGCGCTTCGAGTTGAGCGTCGAGCGTTGCCGTCCGCAACGCTTCGCGAACCTTCACAGGTCGGCCAATCCGAACTGCCTTAACGCCTAAATTCAACAAGCCTTCAAGCAAATTATCGACAGCAACATTGGACTCTGCAGTGGCAAGAATCGGCCCCCGT
>JASLVI010000033.1 GCA_030741455.1 Candidatus Poseidoniaceae archaeon
GTGATGGGCGAACCGAAGACATTCCAGAAGATGACACCAGTTTGTCGATGATTGAGCGATTCACAAACACGCTTCAGCTCGATGTTGATCAAGAAAAACTCACTCGCGTTTTATCGGTCTATTTGGTCCTGCACATGGACCATGGCGGTGGTAATCTCTCAACCTTCGTTGGTAAGGCTGTAGCAAGTGGCCATGCGACATTGTATTCAGCAATGGCCAGTTCGATGAACGCACTTAGCGGCCCACTCCACGGCCGTGCAAATCAGTCATGTCTCGAATTTGTACTTCGTGTAGGAACTTCCGATCCAGAAAAGGTTGAAAAATTTGTACGAGGAGAACTCGCTGCAGGACGACCCGTCTTTGGATTCGGTCACGCTGTCCTTCGTGCAGAAGACCCTCGTGCTACAACCCAATTTGCACTCGGTGAGGAGATTTGTCCTGAAGATGAGAATTTCAAAATCATTCGAGCCTTGCGGGAAGTAGCACCGAGAGTACTTGCTGAAAATCCAAAGATTTCCAATCCGAATGCCAACGTCGATATTGCCTCAGGAGCTTTGCTTCACCATGTTGGACTCAAAAATCCAAGTTACTATACCACATTCTTTGGTTGGGCAAGAGTTGCTGGAATCGGTGCACAAATCTTCGATGAACGTGTTGTTATGCGCAATGGAAAGGGTGTCCCAATCTACCGACCGAAATATTTCGCACGTGACCAAGTTCTTCGCCACGTTGAATGATCACGAGTTGAGATCAATTTCGATATAGCCATCGTGTTCACGAACATCGTATGTCTTCAGTGAGGTAGGTTTCCTCAGTTTACCGAGCATCTTCCCATAAGCCGGAAAGTAGTGAGCAGGTGACCATTCATTGACTGAACCGTCTTCTGGATGATAGGATGTATGATGAAGAGGACAACGTAAGCAACCATCTTTGATCTTCCCACCCCAATGAAGTGGCCATGCCATATGTCGGCACAACGCATTGCTCCCGAACAATCCTTCCTCGGTCCGCATAACCAAAACCATCTTGGCTCCAATGGTTTTTCCTTTGACTTTGTTCACCTTCAATTTTGAAGATTTACATACACGTTTCCATCTCGGACCGTCCTTGCTCATGGGTTGAATCAGACGTTTCGACTTATCAAGGAGTGTTCAAAATCATATACGAATTGTTTCAAAATAAGAACAGTCATTTATACATGGGTTTGAGGGCTCTAGTTTATGGAGAACCCGTTCAACAAACTAACTACGCTCTCAGTCGTAAGGCCGAAAGCCACCATCGCCTCAATTCTCATCATTACAATCGCCCTTGCATCAATGGCGCAATTCATCAATTTTGATAACAGTGAAGACGCTTTTTACCCTCAAAACGATACGACTGAACTCCTGTATGAAATTGAGGATCGATACCAAGCATCACTTGATTTTATTCGAGTCATCGATGAGATTGATCAAGGTGATATGCAACGTTCAGAAACATGGGAACAATTCGCAATCATCGAAGCAGAGTTGTCAACCAATGATATGTTTCTCTCGTACCAAGAACCTCTCTTCGGTGGAAGTGCAACAAGTGGCCCAGCAGGCTCTGCTTTGTTCTGGTTGAACACACAAGATCCTGTAACAACCCAAGGTTGGCGAGATTCACTTTCAAACCATATTGCCAACACCACCGTTGCAAGCGAAGAGAACTTTACATCCGCACTCGGTGATTTACAGTCAGCCATCGATGCTGTACCTGCACCGATGGCGCCGAGTGCTCAAGCATTGCGCGATTGGAATCCAGGTACAGTCACAGATTGGCAAGATAGGATGGATTCAAACCTGAACATAAGTGCTGAACTTGGCGCTCTCCTCGGCCAAATCCAAAGTCTACAACAAAGCCGTACAGATCCAAACGAAATAGCTGCAGTTGCAGCTGCCGTTGGCCCGCTTCAAGGGACATTGGGAACATACAGCGGTCTGCAAAACATCGATCATCTCGGCAACATCATCGCTACAATGCCTGCTGAAGACAAGGAAAATCCTTGGGAGAGTGATGGACCTATCCTCATCAGTCTTGTCGTTTCTACTGATGCAGCGAACTATGAAAACGCAGAGATTATTGGTGATGTCCAGAAAATTATTGTAGACAAAACGGAAGTATTCCTGTTTGAATTGAAGTATACAACAAGTGACAACGATCTCCGCGTCTTCTCATTTTCAGACTTCCAATACGAACAAAGTTCAAACATTGGGAAGGAAATAGGAATTCTAACGTCCCTAGCATTGGTGTTCTTGACCGTCCTTCTCTACATTAAATTCAGATCGGTACGTGATACTGCATTTGTGATTGGATTGACGGTCCTTGCTATTGCTGCAACCTATGGAGTCGCGGGCATCTTCCGTCTCACCTTCAATGCGGCAATGAACAGCATTCCTATTCTTCTTCTAGCCATTGGTGTGGATTATGGAATTCACGTTGTGACGAGAATACGGGAAGTGATGCAAGAGATTGAACGTAATGACCCGCAAGGGCGTGTAACACTGAAAGATTTTGATCAAGAAGTGCGAATCAAGGCGATTCGTTCGGGTGCAATCTTGACCTCAGCAGCGTTGGTAATTGCAATCTTTACCGACATGGTCGGTTTCCTCTCATTCAGACTTTCCTCGCAAATGTTCCTTGTCAATTTTGGAACCGTCATCGCCCTTGGCTTGTTTGCGATTTATGTCCTGAGTATCTCTTTACTTCCTGCTTTGATGACTGCTCTTCCTTCCAAGGCATTACCGCTCAATAAATCAGGAGCGATGAATGAGACGAGGCTCACGGCATCGATTGGTACAATGGCTGAAGAGAAGCCTGCACTCGTAATCCTTGTCGCAATCATCCTCTCTCTACCAATGGCTTACGGAATGAGCACGCTCGAAGTTGGATTCGATACAGCCGATCAATTCGATGATTCGCTCGAAGTTGTGCAAGATTTCCTTATGATCGCTGAACAATTCCAAAGCAGCCCTACACCACTCTATGTGGTCCTAGAAGGCGACATCGTATCGGCTGAGGGATTGGCAGCATATGAACAAGCAATACAAACGCTGAGTGAGACAGATGGTGTTACAGGTGTTCCGACAGGACTCTGGGATACACTTGAGACGGAACGTGGCCAGAATCCAACCCTTGATGGATTGATGAGTGAATTGGATTCTGATGAGGGATACAGTCTACTCAAGGCCTATCTTTTGGAAGATGAAACAGGTCGTGCAATCGTCGATTCCCTGCTCTACATCGATGGTGAACAAACCATCATTTCATTCCAAGCAAATACACTAGATTGGCAGGCAACCGTTGACTTTGAGGAAGCTCTATCAAAGTCGCTTCAGAGTGCTTCGAGTGATGTCGAAGGCGAGTTTTCGATGGAATTGAGCGGACGTGCATTGATCCTCGCACAAATCAGTGCTGATGTTGCGATCTCTGCCATTACATCGACAGCAATTGTTGCCTTCACCATCTTGTTCGTCCTCATTTTGATTCAATTTATCCGAACGCAAAGTTTCCCACAAGCAGTTCTTCGCGGTGGTGTCATTTGGATTCCATTGATTACGGTCGTCATGTGGGTCTATGGAATCATGGGACTTGCCGGTTATCAATTGAATTCTCAAACGGTCACCATCGGCGCTCTCGCTCTTGGACTCGGTGTCGACTATGCGGTTCACTATGTGATTCGGTTGGAGGAAGAAGTTGAGTTGCATCCTGAGAAAACAGTAGCACAATGGACCTCGAAAACAACTGCAACAACCGGACGAGCGATGCTTGGAGCAGCCATTAGTACAGCAGGTGGTTTTGCCATTCTAAACTTCTCAGGATTGTTACCTCTTCGCCTCTTCGGCCAGGTTTTCATCGTTGCCATCAGCCTTGCAATGGTCTCAAGCGTCACGTTGTTGCCAACATTGTATGGACCATTCCTTCGACATGATGCTCAACAACACCTTGCAGAACATCGAGAGCAGGAATGATCAGAGTACAGGTCGCTTGGTCTTACCAGCACCACGGTGTCCAATCATACGAACGATTTGCCAAGGCATTGAACCATTCTTTTCTTCGAAGTCAAGAAGGTCTTCAACAGTAGCATTCCACTGCCACCTTTGCCGCCAATAGGCGAGAAGTTCTCGCTTGCGTGAAACATCACATTCCATCCAAGGAGTGACATCATTCTTGATCGATTTGAGTACAGACAAATGATCTTCTTTTGTTGCATTCTTCAATCGCATATACTGTGTTTCATCAAGCGGGAGTGTCGCTGGTTGTGTCCATCGAGCGTGTCCACTTGGTAGCCATGTCATTGCTGGATCACTCGCATCAGTAAGGACGGATAAACCAGCATTAAGGACAGCATGTTCTATTTTCGCTGAGACCGGCCACAAATAGACAGGAAACCCTTGCCGAATCTTTGTCAACCGTTCGAGTGATTTACCACGAAGGCCAACCGTTTTTCCCAATGGGATTCGATTCGTTGGCCACGTGAGATACTCAATGGCACACGGCATCATCGGTGATGCGTTTCGTTGATGCTTCTTCATCAACCGAGCAAAGGATGTTGTTAAAAATTCAGGAGAGGCAAGAATGCGGTGAATCTTTCGCCCACCAAACGGACGAATGGTTGGCAGCAAGGTGGACCAATTTCGTTGGATTCCTCCCAATCTTGCTGCATCTTTCATGGATTTGTGAAATGCATAATGAACGGTTGATTGTTGAGGAATATCATATTGATCGAGGACCTCTTCCACACGTTTCATGGTCGCACCCATGTGTATGTCATGCTTGTTTTTGGCAAACCAGCCACCGCTTCGCTTGACGTTGTAACTTGGCCGTTTTGATTCAATGACCATGACCTTTCCCTGTTCTTGAACTGCTTGCTGAATGAGCGGATGCTCGAGCAACATTTCGAGGGAACAAAAACCCATTTCAAGAAGTTCATCCAATTCCCGATTCTCAACATAGGGAGATTTTCCGTGACGTAGTTCCGGATTGATGGAAACCTTTCGATCGTGGTGAATAATGACCTGATCATCCTTTGTTAAACGCACATCAAACTCGATTGCATCGAACAATGCCATACCATGAACGAGACTGTCCAAGGTATTCTCTGGTGCTTGATGATACATCGGATTCAGTTTACCCAGTTCTTGATGGTTCTTGAAGCCCATTCTTCAAGCAGAGGTCATGAAACGTAGTGAAGGCAAATCTATTCGGTAAACCTCTATATGCACAGCCAACTGCGCAAGAGCATGAGTCCATGGACTGTCATGATGGGCATGATTCTGTTCCTGACTCCAATTATATGTTCCATTTTCTCCCTTCATGACAAGGAATCTCGTGTCAAATACGGACAGTGGCTGAAAACCATTCACAAGCAACGATATTACCTGCATGCGATGGGTTACATCATCATTATTCGATGGAAAAATCTCACCGATGGACTCAATGAACCCATCAAGGAGCGTGTTGGTCATTGGACCGATATGGTTCATGGAATTGAAGGAAATGCAGTCCTTTGGATTCAGAATGCATTCCAAAACGATGCATTGACAACGTTCCTCAATTTCCATTACTTGTTCGTCTACCTTTTCCTCATCTACGTAACAACGGTCTATTTTGCTTACACAAGCGATCGAGATATGACCGATAAGGTGACTTTGAACTACTTACTCATTTATGCAATCGCGGTTCCGTATTACCTCTTCTTCAATGTTGAAGTGACCTCTTCTTGGATTCCTGGAATGGACGCACTTCTCTACCATGATGGATGGTATTCAACGTTCTATGCCACCCACGATCCTCTCGACAATGCAGTACCTTCCCTCCATGTTGCAATCCCATTCGGCATCCTCATGCTCAATTATCTTCATGTCAAATCGAATGGCCAGACGCTCAAAGAATGGCGTCACTATCGATATCACATGTTCATTCTCATCAATACCATCATCTTCATCTTCGCCATCCTCTATCTCGGGATTCATTGGATTATTGACATTCCACTCGGAATGATCGTCGGAGGAATCGGTGCCTTGTTCATTCATCATCTCCAGCCAAGATTAAGGAACGACCACGGTGCAATGTTCAAGGGTGTAACACGAGAAAAGGTGAGAAAGCACATCCTCGTTGAAGGCACTATTCTCCTCGTCCTGTTTGCAGCCATCATGGGTGCTGTCAATTATCAAGACTCAACCAATGAGGACCAACCATCCTTCCGTCTTGGACCGGATGATACGGTTCAGGACATCATTGCTGAGATGAATCCAAAGTATGGCACGACGACAACAATCACCAATCTCGATGATTCGATTTCACTCGAATATGCGATCATCACCGTCAATTTAGCTGAATCTGGTTTCTCAGATTTTGGCATTGATTGGGACAAAATGCAGGCATTAGCTGAGCATCATTGCACACAAACCGTCGCTTGTACGTCTCAACTTCTTCCAAACGAAAGTATTGATCTCAGTTTGAAGTCACCCTATGTTTACACATTCATCTTCCTGCATCATCCTGGAGAGGAGGGCACCCTTGAAGTTCAAGTGGTTTCAGACTACGAAAACTCAGAAAATTCAATGACGAAGGCTGTTGTACTTTCACTTTCATCACTATACATCACAGGGTTCGTCTTCTACAGATTGTATCGATTAAACCAAAATGGACGCAAATGGTACGACGCTCGACCTTCACACACATGGGAAGAGGAATGAGCATTCACTTAATGGGAGCCATCGCCTGCCCACACCATGGCGTCCTCAACAAGCTTGGAAGACGCTGTCTCAGAATTGATGGATTCTCCGGGTGGACAGTTGCTTAATTCTGTTCGCGAATATCTACGTAAACGGGCCACAGCATTGGTGGGTTTGTTCCTCACAGGACTTGTTGTTGGATTTCCAATCGCCAAATCCATCGTAGCATGGTTAATCGAAGAACAACGTCTACCTGATGATGTGAATGTTATCGTCACATCACCTGTTGAATTCCTCATGCTCCAAATCCAACTCTCTGCAAGTTTTGGCATCATGTTGGCCTTGTTACTTCTGATGACCGAAACAACACTGCGCGGCATCCGTCACCCTCTCGTCATCGAACGTTTCAAGGAAATCAATGTTCGACCACCTAAACCTAGTTTTTCCTTCATCATCTCCATCGCCTCAAGCATCATCCTTGCCTGTTGTGGCATACTGTACGCATGGGAGTTGCTCACGCCAATGTTGTTTGAATATCTCAGCAATGATGCTCAACAAGCAGGTTTGTCGACACAATGGAAACTTGAAGCATACATTGGATTCATCCTGAATCTATGCATTGCGAGTGCAATTGGATTTCAAGCACCCGTCATTACACTACTCGCTTTACGAGTCGGAATGGTTGAGCCAAAAACGTTAGCAGCGTATCGAAAACACATTTGGTTCGCAGCGTTCGTCATGGGAGCGATCTTTTCTCCGCCGGATCCTCTTTCACTCTTCCTCGTGTCAATACCGGTTATTTTCCTCTTCGAAATTGCAATGATTCTTCATCGCATCATGCCGAGGAAATCAATGCAGGCAAACTCTTGACCACGACGGGCATATGACCCGGTCGATGACCACCTCTGAAGGAATGGAAGTCCGAACCAACAGTGATTCCAAGGCCATACTTTTCAGCAAGTTTCCATAATTGATGACGCTCATCATCGGAGTGGCTGCGGTGAAAGGCTTCAATCGCATCAACACCTGATGCTTTGAGATGTTGAATCAGCGTTTCATAATCAACACCATAGTATCGAGGGTGAGCAAGCGATGTGATCCCACCTGCGGCATGAACCAAAGCTGTCGCTTCTGCAAGGGATGGTTTTGGACGCTCAACATTGCAAGGTCTTCCATCGCCCAACCATTCCTCAAAGGCTTGATCAATGGATTCGACGTATCCTGCATCGACCATCGCCATAGCAAGATGTGGACGCCCAACACTGCCTTTCGCTCGGGAAAGAACATCAGAAGGTTCAATCTTCATTCCAAAGCCATTGACCTTGTCGATTATTTCAAGCATTCTTGGAACTCGATCATCCTGTAGAGGGGAAAGCCAATCCTTGAAGTTGTTCAAACCCTCTGGAATTGGATTGTACGGAAAATAGGCAAGAAGGTGCCATGAAGAGGGAGGTCGATTCCGAGAACTCGCTTCGAGAATGTTCTCATCCCAAGGTAGTTCAACTGCACACGTCAATTCTACACCAGGAACAAAACGTATGTTACGTTCCTTTGCGGCTACTTTTGCTTCATCCCATCCTGCAATTGTATCATGGTCGGTTAAGGACCAAACACGAACATGTTGCTTTGCCATTGCATCAGCAAGTTCCTCAACGGATAATGCCCCATCACTGTGCGTGGTGTGGCAATGCAAATCAAATGAGGAACTCCACATCATTCTTGGCCACCAATTCTCAGTTTTGAACCTCTCGTTTAAAATTTAGAACAAATCGTCTAAATCTGGCATCGCAGGTACCGATTTGCTTTCTTCAAACAGGTCATCCAAATCGGGCATGTCAGGAACACGACTCGACGGTTGATCATCAAAAGAAGGCAATTCTGGCAAAGGAATTTCACTAAGTCCCTCCGCAACAAATGCTGCCTTCTCATCGCGAAGAGGGAGTGGTTGCTCCATCTTTTCTACACCCGGTAAAGGAACGTATGCGGGTCCATCTGAGACAAAATCCCGATTATCTTGGACGAGTTCTTTTTCTGGTTGAGGCTCAAGTTCCGATTCAAACAATCTTGACTCAATATCGACATTTCGCTCAGAAACAATTTCGGCAGCAGTACGGCCTAATTCACCACTCGAAAGCAATGCAGTAGCCGATTCGACTCGATTGGTATCGACAGCAATCGATTCTCCCACAATCGATGAGATAATGTTCGAAGTGGTTTGGTTCGAAGAAGTGGTTGGGCGAGTTCCAACCATTGTTGATGTTGATTCAAAATCAGCAATTTGTTCCTCAACGGAACGACGTGCAGGCAATTCAGGAACTGGACGCTCCATTCGACCCCATACAGCAATCAAAACTAAACAGATGGTGATTGCAAGCCAAATCCATTCTTGTCCTGACCAACCAGTCGAGGTCCAATAATTCTCTTTGGTTCCACTAAAAAATCCAGTAAACAGCGGTTTGAGAAGAACGCGTTGACCCTCTTGACCAGGATATCTTCCGAGGAAAGCATTCCCGAACATTACGATGAACGACATGACAGCGACGGTTGTGGAAAAGGCAGCGGTTCGGGGTGCACGTTGATCCATATCCCTCACTTCATCACGAACTCATGAATTCTGCTGCAGTCACTGTATTGGCCATCAACATTGCAACGGTCATCGGCCCAACACCACCAGGTACGGGTGAAAGAAGAGAAGCAATTGCTTCAACATCTGGATGGACATCACCAGCAAGTCGCCACCCTCGTTCGCGTGTTGAATCATCGACACGATTGATACCAACATCGACAACAATCGCTCCTTCCTTGACCCAGTCGACTTGAACCATCTCAGGACGACCAACGGCGGCAACGATAATGTCCGCTTGCAAACATTCAGCTTTGGCATCTTTGGTTCGAGAATGAACGACCGTAACGGTGGCATCAGCCCCTCGTGCTGCAAGCAACAAGGCTTGAGGCATTCCAACATTGAACGAGCGTCCGAGAACAACAGCCTTCTTTCCTGTCAAATCAACTTCAGCCCATCGAAGCATTTCCATGACCCCAGAAGGTGTACAAGGAATCATTCCATCGGTTCGTCCTTGAACCAAGCGACCAAGATTGACTGGGTGGAATCCATCGACATCCTTGTGCGGATTGATCAATTCTGTCAGTGATTCCTCGTCCATATGTTTCGGCAAGGGTGATTGAATCAAGATACCATGCAAGTCCTCTTGTTCGTTCATGGAACGAATGTAGTCAGCAACAACGGATTCTTCTGTATCCTCTGGCAATTCAATATGCGTTGAGCGTATTCCAAGTCGTTCACAAGAACGTATTTTGTTGTTCACATAAACATGCGAAGCGGGGTCATTGCCGACAATAATTACAGCGAGATGTGGTTGAACCTGACATGCTGCTATGCGCTGTTTAAGCCGCTCTTCCAAATCGGCCGCACATGCTTTGCCATCGAGTCGAACAGCGCTCATGCTTCAACCAAACGCTTCAACGGTTTGAGCGTTCTTATCAGATGTGATGGTGGAGCCAACGGAGGGACTCGAACCCCCGACCGCCTGATTACAAATCAGGCGCACTACCAGCTATGCTACGTTGGCCTTGTCATGCCATTCTCATCCCCTTCATGAAGGAAACGGTTCAACCCCACAAGGTCAAGAGGGAAACCGGCTTGGCATGGCTATGGACGAAGTGCCGGGAGCATCGCTTGTGAATGCACTCGCATCCACGCGTCAAGGGAACGACACCATCTTTGGTTGGTATGCTCGCTATCTACGAGCAAAAGAAGAGGGACATGATGCCATCAATGGAACGGCTGGACTCCTTCTTGAGGACGATGGAAGTCTTGCCATCAACGACGTTGTTGATCAAATGCTCAGACAAGCACCTCCGCTTGAATTTGCATCCTATGCGCCATTGAAGGGGCTTCCTGATTTCCTCGATCTTAGTATTTCACTCGTACTCGGAGAGCATCGAGAAGACATTGAAGCACTCGGATTTAACTTCGTCTCCACAGCAACACCAGGTGGCTCTGGTGCGTTGTTCCTAGCTGCAAACAATCTCTGCGAACGTGGTGATGCAATTCTCTTACGCAATCGGCATTGGGGGCCTTATGCTGGTTTCCTCAAAGGATGTGGCCTTGAAATGGCTACATGGCCCCTACTCCCGGATGGCGAGAACGACTATCCATATTTTGCAGACCAAGCGTTTGAACAAACCGTTGAGGAACTCGCAAACAAACAGAAAACTGTGATGGTTTGGCTCAACGATCCAGCACATAATCCAACTGGATTGACCATGACACCACAAGGACGACGAGCGGCTCTTGACATCATGATGGCAAGTGCTTCCAAGCATCCTGATGTTGGCCACACACTTCTTCTTGATACGGCTTACAGCCTCTATGCAGACAGTCCACATGGATGGGGCCAGACCATCATCGATACGATGAATGATGGAACACCATGGCCTGAAAACTTCCTCATCACCTATGCACTCTCTCTTTCGAAGTCACATACTGCGTATGGATTGCGTACAGGTGCACTGATTGGAATCCATCCCGACGAGGAGGTTACTGAGCGACTACGAGACATCTTTGGAACAACCGGACGTCAAACTTGGTCAGCAGCACCTCGACTTCTCCAATACACATCTGTACAGTTGCATGCAAATGAAGAAACAGCCCAAGCATGGTCGGATGAACGTGATCGTTTGCAAGACCTGTTGACCAAACGTCGTGAAACATTTGTCAAAGCCTGTGAAACATACAATGTACCAATCAATCCAACACACGATGGATTCTTTGCTTGGCTTGAACATGATGATCCTGAAAGCATCACAGAGGCTTGTGCTCAACATCACGTCTACCTCGTACCACTACGAGGAGGCATTCGAATCGGTTTGTGTGCCATGCCATCGGATGGAATTGAACGTGTAGCAAAGACACTAGCAGACGTTCTCAACTAGGTGAAAACAATGGTTCGCAATGTACGCGAAAACCTCATTTTATCTGGAATGATTTGCATTGCTTTTGGTGCTTTTCTCTCCGTAGGTGGCGTCCTTTCGATGGGTGCAGTCATCGGTATTTCAGGTGTCCTTTTATTCATCGTTGGAATGAGTACTGCAAGCCAGCGAACCATGAGCGAAGAAGACATTGCAGCATGGACGCCAAGTGCGGAACAACTCCCTGATGCGAATCGAATCATGTACAGAGTCGATGTTACCATTGATGAGCCAAAAAAGACAACTATTCTGTGTGGGCCATGTGGCGCTGTCACAGAACTCGACGGAGACCGACCAACATCGTTCACATGTCCAGCATGCAACACCTTCCTCTATGAGGATGAAGAGGAATAATCAGTTCGATTCATCCTTTGTTTCGCTTTCAGCAGGCGTTGTTGCTTCTGCAGCGTCACCTGTTGCAGGGAATTCGTAAGGTTCTGCTTGAGTCACCTCTTGTGTGATGATGGGTGTTGAAGCCGTCACTTGTGCAATATTTTGACTTACACCAACACCGACAGCGTTCGGCGGTGCTGAGGCCATCATGTAGGATCCATCAGCTCCAACCATCATTTGGACAGGGGCATCATCTTTCAATGTAAAGATCAAGATAACACCAATGAACATGATGATGACACCACAACAGACCGCACCCGAGCCACCAAGGAAGCCAATTGCAATCATTCCAATGTCTTCACCAACCTCTTCGATGAGTACATCATCGTACGTGACAGAAACATTCGCATTTGATTCAAAAGAAAAATCTCCGGCAAAGCAACCTAAGCACGCCCGGCCAATTTTCACGTATCCTTGTTCTGCGCGCTCAAGATTTTTGTTCCTCATGTCCGCATTGCAATCCGAGGTCTCTTGGCCATCGTAATTCGCGATAACTTCGTTGTAAAATTCTCCATCATAAGCGCCCCAATCTGAGATTCCTGGTTTTTCAGTCACGGTAATGGTGACGTTATCACAAACATCCCAGATGCCGTTATCATTGGTATCGAGATATTTTCCTTTCACCCAAAAAGTAACGCCAAGTTCCCCTAGACCATCACTATCTTTCAGATAGATCGTTCCATTGTCGACCTCTTCGAGTGCAAAATCGGTCGATTCTTCAAGTCCAGCAACACCGAATCCGCCAATGACGAATCCAATGATTCCTACAACGAAGAAACCTAATCCAACGAGAATTGTAATCGTAGCACGCTTATCCATGCTACAACCACAACCCGGTCGTGTTTAAGTCTATGTGAGTTGAATCACTCAAAGACTTCGTCTTCTTTCTGCCCAGCCATGACGAAATGCATGATGATCAGAGCGACACCACCGATGTAAAGCAGCAATGCGACGTAATCGAAGCCGTTGTCAAAGTTCATCCACCAGCCCATGTATTCTTGGTTCTGGACAATTGAACTTTCCATCTCTTCAGCATCATCACCTTCAATCGCTGAACTTTGAACAATCTGGAATACCTCTTGCAAATCGTCCATCGTAGGTTCTGTAGCAAGATCAGTTCCAGTTCGTGTATCAAGATAGAATGTTGAAGTGGAGCTACCAGAAATGATGAGGCCAGAGATTTCTTCAGACTTCAAACTGATATCGGCTCC
>JASLVI010000034.1 GCA_030741455.1 Candidatus Poseidoniaceae archaeon
ACTGGTTCCATTACTGGGTTTATCGGATTGAGGACAACCAAAACTCAGCATGGCGTTGGCCTTTTCCTTTGTTACAAAATCAATGCAAACGAACTTACAATTCGCCCACAAGATGGAGAGATTTCGAATGCTCGGTTGTTTTCTTTTGATGAATTTTCTCAACTCGAATGGGTTTCTGCTGCCATGAGGGGATTTGCTGAAGTTGCCCTCAAGGATACTTTCCTCCCTCTCATCGATATGAGTGTTGAATCAAAACGCCCGTATCATCTCGTTTTCAGCGACGGCCGTATGACGCTTTCAGAGGAGGTCATCAGATGATTGACGTCCGACGAATCGATGCTAACGACAAGCCGATGAATCCGAAAGGAACGCACATCATCTATTGGATGACGAGCGCAAGGCGGGCACGTTGGAATCATGCATTAGATCATTCCATTGAGTTAGCAAATGAATACAATGTCCCTCTCATCGTTGTAGAGTGTCTTGCCCTGGGGCATCGTTGGGCAAACGATCGAATCCATACGTTCGTTCTTCAAGGAATGATCGATAACAGAAAATTGTTTGAGTCAAGTTCTGTGACGTATGTTCCTTACGTCGAAACCAAGAAATCACAAGCTAGAGGCCTTTTGCAATCGTTTTCAAGAAATGCTGTCGCCGTAGTAATCGATGATTTCCCAACATACATGCCTCGGGATGTCGCCGAACGAGCAAAACAGCTTGCTGACTGCTCAGTACGTTGTATAGACAGTAACGGTATTGTTCCCCTCCGAGCCCCTCAACGCTCGTTTTCAACCGCACATTCATTCCGTCGATACATTCACAAGAATGTGTTGAATTTCATTTCATCCCCTCCTTCTTCCGACCCGCTGAAGAATCTCAACCCCGTTGCAAATGGTTCCGAAATCGTTTCCAGCTGTTTCCAGGAAGTTGATGTCCCATTGACGCCATTGGAATTCATATGGCGTGTTTCCGAAGGTTCACGAGAAGGCCGTGAAGCACTTGAAGTCCTCGACATCGATCACGACGTCCCTCCTGTTGACGGCCGCCGAGGAGGTTCTCTAACCGCTCGAACAGAACTCAAAAAATTCATCGAACAGAGACTTGATTCGTACAATGTCGATCGCAACCACCCTGAACGTCGTGGTGGTAGTGGCCTATCGCCTTGGCTCCACTTTGGGCACATCTCATCCTTTGAGGTCGTCAACGAAGTCCTGACTTCACAGAATTGGAACCCGATGAAAATAACACCACCTCACAACGGTCGACGAGCAGGTTGGTGGGGATTAAGCGAAGGGGCTGAAGCATTCCTCGATCAGGTCATTACATGGCGAGAACTCGGATTTATCTATTGTTTTGAACATCCTGATCATACATCCTACGACACACTTCCGGAATGGGCGAGAACGACGTTGGAAGAACACATAAATGACGAGCGCCCATATCTCTACACATTTGAACAACTCGAACGTGGTGAAACGCACGACCCCCTCTGGAATGCAGCACAAATGCAACTGCGCAAGGATGGTATCATCCACAACTATCTGCGAATGCTTTGGGGCAAGAAGGTGCTTGAATGGTGCCCCGATCCGGAAACTGCATGCGACTGGTTGATTCGGCTAAACGACCGTTGGGCGCTCGATGGTCGTGATCCGAATTCTTACACAGGAATTTTCTGGATCTTTGGACGCTTTGACCGAGGATGGTTTGAACGCTCAGTTTTCGGTAAGGTCCGTTACATGACTTCAGCATCCACGCAACGTAAGTTCAAAACTGAGGATTATATACGAAAATACGCTGATTCCTAACACAGGAGATGCGCATGCCTATCTATGAACACACTGCAACCTTCCCCTATCCGAGAGACGTCGTTTGGAATTGGCATGCACGTCCGGGTGCAGTCCGTAGGATTATGCCGGATTGGGAAGGAATTCGGCCCGTTGAAGTGGGAGGAATTAAAGACGGTGCAGTGACCTCTTTTCGTATGTCGATTGGTATCCTTCCGCAGCGTTGGGTTGCGAAGCATCATAGTTACATCGAAGGAGAACAATTCTGCGATGATATGATCAAAGGACCGTTTGGACGATGGAATCACGTTCACAAATTTATTGAAACGGGTCAAACAGAAATGCAAATCCAAGATCGAATCGATTGGAAACTACCGTTCCATTTCTTTACACGAATCGGTTCTCCGATTATGGTGATGCCTCGCGTACGTCAGATGTTCAAGCATCGAACACGAAGGATCCTTGCTGATTTGAAGCGCCAACAAATGTTCAAGGATGCGCCTCGAAAACGGATTCTCATCAGCGGTTCCACGGGACTTATTGGAACGCAACTCGGTGCATTTTTAGAAACAGATGGCCATGATGTCCACCGACTCATTCGTCCGAGCACGCGTCTTCATGCTGACCAAGATTCAACAAAAGTGGTCAAATGGGACGACAAAAGCGGAAAACTCATCGAGGGCTCGCTTGAGAATTTTGATGTCATCATTCATCTTGCTGGTGCTGGAATCGGCGACAAGCGTTGGAGCAAGAAGCGAAAGAAGTTGATTGCTGAGAGTCGTGAAATACCGACCAAGAATCTTGCGAACGCTTTAGCAAATCTTGCTTCACCGCCTTCGTTGTTCATGTGCGCTTCTGCCGTTGGATACTACGATAATCGAGGTGATGAGGAACTTGACGAAAAGAGCAGTACTGGAAATGGTTTCCTCGCAGAGATTTGCCGTAAATGGGAAGATGCAGCTCAACCAGCAATCAATGCAGGAATTCGGACCATTCACATGCGAACGGGAATTGTTACAACCGCAGCTGGAGGCATGCTTCAACAGATTTTGTTGCCAGCAAAACTCGGTGCAATGGGTCCAATCGGGGGAGGTCGTCAGTGGCAATCGTGGATTTCTCTTGACGATCAAATCTATGCTATGCACTATCTCATGAATCACGAGACAGCCAGCGGCGTGTTCAATCTGACCGCGCCGAATCCAGTGACACAGAAGCAGTTTGCGAAGGTTCTAGGCAAGGTTTTGCGACGCCCAGCCTTCGCCCCAGCACCGGGGTTCGTCATGAAAATTCTCTTTGGAGAGATGGGCAAATCGCTCATTTTGGATGGACAAAAAGTGCGTCCAAAACGTCTTCAAGATTTAGGATATACCTTTGAGCACGAAACCCTAGAACCAGCCCTCCGTGATGCGTTAGGTCGCTTTGCATAATCGTCGCGTTATTCTTAACCGACATGTGTCATGGGCAAACATGCTCGGGCGTAGCATGGCTGTTGGCTTGTTCGCCCTGCTGCTTCTGTGCATGATACCTTCGGTCAATGCAGACGACACGCAAGCAGCATCAAATCTGTTGACAGATGGTGTTTCTTCAAACGGTTACGTTTGTGATCCCGATGGGTGCTCACCAAACGATGGAACCGATTGGTGGCGAATTTATGCCTACAAAGGCGATCTCGTCAGTATTACGTTTTCTGGTTCCATGAGCAATGCAGCATGGTGGTGTCCTGGCGATGGATGGGAGGGAGATTATTCGATGCATGATGAATCTGGTTCACAAATCGCTACGATGGGTCGCAGCGATGACAATCCCTCCGGTACGCACGGAACTGCAATGTCTCAACCCGGTTATGTCTATGTGAAGATCAAAGGAAAGAATTCATGGTGCAACGACGGATTTGATTACACGCTTTTAGCTTCTATCGATAAAACGGGCCGCGACACAGATGAGGATGGATTTACTGATGTAGACGATGATTGCGATCTCATCGTTGGCACCTCCACCAACGACCGAAAAGGTTGCATTGATACGGATTCGGACGGTTGGTCTGATTCGGATTCAGGTTGGGATATTCAAAATGGCGCAGATGCCTTTGAAACCGATCCAACACAGTGGCGAGACCGTGATTTCGATGGATATGGTGACAACATTCTTGGAAATCAGCCCGACCATTGCCCCGACAGTCGAGGCTATTCGACATCCGACCGTTTTGGCTGCATTGACTCGGATGGCGATTCATACTCCGATGCAGATCCCGGTGGCTTGAATGGACTCGAACCATGGTTTGCTCATCCAACAGGTCTTGCAGACGCCTTCCCATTTGAAGCGACGCAATGGCAAGATACCGATGCGGATGGCTACGGTGATAACTGGGATGACCCTATGTGGAATGCATCTCATCTTGAATGGGGTATTGGTCAATGGCTCGAAGTTGCTTACCAACCCGATGCTTGCCCATTCATACTCGGTACTTCATTTGCTGATCGGTACGGTTGTCCTGATGCGGACGCAGATGCGTGGTCTGATCCGGGAGAGAATTGGACAGCAGCTGATGGTGCGGATGCGTTCCCGTTTGAACCGACACAGTGGCGAGACCGTGATTTCGATGGTTATGGGGACAACCAATCAGAGGGTGCTAATCTCGTCGATGATTTCCCTGATAATCCAACTCAATTCCGAGATACAGATTTCGATGGCTGGGGCGACAATCAGACCTATGGTGCCACACAGATCGACGATTTCCCGCTGATTCCAAGCCAATATCGTGATTCAGATGGCGATGGCTATGGGGATAATCTTGCTGGATTTGAAGGCGACGTTTGTGTGAATTCCGATGCTGAAGAGGTTGAAAGTGGATGGATTTCACGTTTCGATCGCCTTGGTTGCAGAGATGTGGACAAGGATGGTTACTCCGACCCAACCGATGAATGGATTGCCCATCCGCAAGGCTTTGCTGATGCTTTCCCGAACGACCCTTCACAGTGGCACGATACCGATAATGATGGGTTCGGTGACAACATGTACTACAACGACGGTCTGGCTGAACGTCTTGCATATCGTGGCGATGGTTGTCGAACAACATATGGCCTTTCTACGTTCGATCGTTGGGGTTGTCCAGATTCGGATGAGGACGGTTGGTCCGACCCAACACCATACTGGCTTGCAAGTCCTGGAGGAACTGCTGATGCTTGGCCAGAAGACCCTACTCAATGGCACGATCGAGACGGAGACGGCCGTGGAGACAATCCATCTGGAACGACCGCAGATGTGTGTCCCTCTCAGCCTGGAACATCGGTAGGTCCCAGTTCTGGAGGTGACCGTTGGGGCTGTCCAGATACGGATGGTGATGGTTGGTCCAATCTTGGTGATGCGTTCATTCACGAACCAACACAATGGCGCGATACGGATGGAGATGGATATGGAGATGAATCGGATGGAAACGAAGCGGATGCCTGCCCAAACATTCGTGGAACATCGATTCTTGACCGACGAGGATGTCGTGATACGGACGGCGATGGTTGGTCAGATCCAACCGATGATTGGGAAGCACATCCATATGGGTTAGCAGATGCTTTCCCGACCGAAGCATTACAATGGAAAGATACCGATGGCGACGGTTTTGGCGATGTGCCTTTGGGCGCACTTCGTGACGATTGTCCGGAAGTATTTGGAACCTCAATGCGCGATTTACAAGGTTGCGAGGACAACAATGGCGATGGTTGGTCAGATGAATATGGCGAGTGGAATGCAGCCATTGCTATCATGGGTGAAGATCCAGCTGCTTCTTGGCTGACATATCTTATCGTTGGCATCTCCTTCATTCTCGGAGCTTCTGCAGCACTGATTGTTCGAACTATGCGGCCAGAAGATGAGAAGATTCTAACGGACGAATTGTTGGGTATTGATGCGATATCTACCAATATTGAGGCGGTGCAACCGGCGGAGGCAATGCCTCTGCCGGAACTGGCCATTCCTCTTCCCCCTCCGCCAGGAGGTGAAGACGATGCGTAAGGTGACAATCTTCCTAGCATTCCTTTTCCTTATGCCTCTCTTTACAGCGATCAATGTCAGCGCTGAATCGGACATCGGTCTTGAAGAGGCAGGCATTACATTGGTTGCACTTCGTAATGATACACTCGATTTGAATCAAGACGGAGATGTTGACGCTGTAAATGTGGTTGTTATTCTGAATTCGTCAACACCTTCAACGTTCGTCGATATTCGGATAATTGCGACACATAATGATCGAGAAGTTATCGAATCGAAAGCGGTTGAAATCATTGGGCAAACAAATGCAAATCTCACCTATCAGGCATGGTCTCGGGGTGCGCATGAACTCACTCTTGGATTTTATGACATGAACGGCGATGAAATTTCAACTGTTTCTTTACCTACGTATGAAATGGTTCCGTCATTGCAAACGCCGATGCTCTCACTCCAATTTACGGGTCAAAGCAACCTCCAAACTGGTTCGAATTGTGAAATAAACCGTATGTTTGCCGATGAAACCGGTCCTCGATACAATGCTCTAGGAACCTTGACGTTTACAGGCGCACCATTCATTGTTCTCGACAATGCTACGAGCATCGATTGTTCATCATGGCCTGCGGGTGAATATTCACTCCGTGAAACGTATCGAAACGAACTTGGTCAGACTGCTGAGGCTACATTGAATCTTACGATTGAAAACCGTCCCGCTCCCACGTTCGATCTCCTTGTTACTGGTGATGGTTTAACCACCGATCGTTCTTGCTTGGTTGCTATCCAGCCAACAGATTCAAACGAAGACTTTTCACAATATTCGAAACAGTGGGATGTTTCAACCACTTCAACGATTTCCGAAGGCGCTGTATACGATTGTTCAGGTCTTCCTGCAGGCGTTCATCTCGTTGTATTGGAAGTTACAAATCTCGAAAATATTGCGAGTACGCAGGCAGTTAACATCGTTCGACTTCCTGCTGTTGAGCTGACACCAGAGGAACAAGAAGCGCTGCCAAGCCAATCGTTTGGAGAAGAAACTCCTACGGAGAGTGTAGGATGGTATACGATGGCAATTCTTGGTTTGGTGGTTGCAGTCATCGTGTTCGTTCTTTTGGTACGAATACGAGAGAATGATGATCTCTTGACCTTGCCTGAACTTGGTCCAACGCCGCAAATCTTGAGCGATGGTTCACCAGATTCGCAGGGCTTGCCAACCGTTCTCGATGACGAAGGTCAATTGTGGCGGAAGCATCCAGATGGAACACTCGATTGGTGGGATTCGACCTACAATATTTGGCAGCGTTGGTGAATTTAATGCCCGATTGGATGTTGTATCTTCTTGTTGCTCTGTTCGGTCTGTTCGTTCTTCTATTGCTCAATGGTGTACGTATCTGGTGGACGCGTGTACGCCCGCGCCAACCTAAACTGCATGCGGATTGGGCAGCTGATTGTGAATTAACATCGAGTGCGATATTCAATGAGTCCATGATCACTTTTCGTAATGTTCGCGATTTCCATTGGCGAACGACGCGAGATCGGGATGAAAAGTGGGCGGACGAGGTTCTTGTTGATTCGACAAAAGTCAAGGACATATGGTTCGTTGTCGATCAGTTTCATGCCTTTCGTGGTATGTCCCATACATATCTAACGTTCGAGTTTGAAGATGGGACATGTCTTTCCTTTTCCTTTGAAACTCGCCGGCAGCGTGGCAAAAAGTATCATCCATGGACCGGTTTGTGGCGCTCATATGAATTGTATCTGCTTGTTGGCTTCGAACGAGATGTCACACAGTTGAGAACACATGGTCGCAACAACATTGTCTCGATGTATCGTGTGATTACGCCTCCTGATAAAGAGCGCCAGATGATTGTTCAGATGGCTCACCGACTCAACCAACTTGCAGATCGTCCAGAATTCTATCATACGCTTTTCAAGACGTGCAATACATCGATTGTTAAGGCGGTAAATACCGTCACGCCCGGAAGAATTCCATTTCTTTGGCGAAATTTCCTTCCTGGATATACGCCAAAAGCTGCATTGAAATTGAACCTGATTGAAGATTGGGGTGGATTGGAGAAGACCATGCAAGATGCTCGAATCGATCAGCACGCCCAAGGATGGGATGAGAAGAGCGATTACAGTGCCTACATTCGTGAAGGATTGCCGGCTTCACCCCTCAATGAGCAGTAAAAGATCGCCAGATTGGGCTGAAACAACAATCGTTGAATCGATGGCTCTGTTTGAAACACCTTGAGTTCCTGTTGTTATCGATGCATGGCTGAGTGGATACTCACAACCTTGTAGCGACACACCTGTGACCTCTCCGAAAGGCATCAGACTTACAATCGCCCCTTCACGAACCTGTATGTGGTTTGGTGTTGAACTCACCCTTAGAGCAGACCAACCATCCATGAGAATGCGTGCAGAACTTTCGGTTTCAAACAAGGCCGAATACGCTGCAAGGTGGTGGTCATAACGACCGATTTCAATGCCAATGAGATCGATGTGTGCATTTGGATACGTTTTCGTCGCCCAAGCCAGACCTTTGGAAACATCGCTCTGTTCTTGATTCGGAGTGTGAATGACCATCGTTCCGTTGGTTTTACAATGTTCAAGTGTTGAATCATCGACACTGTCCAAATCACCAATGATTGCAGTTGGTATAATATTTGCATCAATCATTCGATTTGCAGCACCATCCAATGCGAGAACTGCATCGTATTCTGTGATATTTTCCACGATTTTGAAGGCCTTCGGCCAGCCTCCATTTGCAACGATAAGAATGCGAGCCATGAACCTTGGAATCGTTGGTTCTTCTTGACATCATAGGTCCGTCTGAATCAGATGAAATCGAATCGTATGCTGACAATGGTTTAGAACGTTGAGTGTTCTAAGCAGAACATGCGCGGGGAGCGGATGCTTTTCAAGTCGGTTCTGTCGACGGGTATAATCCTCCTTATGCTGCTCCAATTGATGGCTCCAATGGCCTCTCATTCCGCCCCCAGTGGCTTGGTTTTGGAAGAAGAGTTGTACGTTGAACACACCCTTCCCGAGAATTTGGAACATGGACACGATTTGGGTGGACAGAACATTGACTTAGAAGGAATGACCGAAGTTCTTGTTCGCCAGGATTCTTCGATCGATATGTGGATGAGTGAACTCTTGGTTTCAGGCGACTCCAACAATCTGAGCACGCCGAGCGTCTATTTTGCTGAGAATGGTTCGAGTTACTTTTGCTGGATGAATGATTTGGGCGAGGTAAGGATGGGCGTTCGTACATCATCTGGTGCCTTCTCCAATTCGTTGGTTGATACAGTCGATGCATCACTCGGTCTCATTGGATGTTCAATCGTTGTTGACAAGACCTACAGACCACTTGCTTTGTTCGGTGATGGCGCAGACCTCAAGATGGGACGCCTTGCCTTCGAAGGACAGGTGTACTCAACAGATACTTGGTTGGAACGAACGATTATTGAAGACCTGTATCCTGAATCAATGATTGTTCGTCTTACACAAGAAGGATATGAATTCGGTATTGTACGAACGACAACAGGTGAACTTTGGCAGGTGAATAACAGTGGAACACGTTGGTATCATAGCCTCCTCGATAGCGGTCCAGTAGGGGAGGAATTCGAACTCAAGATGGATGCGAATGGTGTCGCAAACATCGCTTACACTCGCGCAGGAGAAGCGGTTCGGCTTCAAGTGAATGGTGATGAGCAAACCGTTCAGATTCTTGCCCGTGATGATGCCACACATTCTGCCATTGGTTTGGATTTGGATTTGAATGGACTTGCTCAAGTAGCGACAACATCCTTTGATGCTGGTCAGACCGAACTTTCAATTTTCAAGAGTCTTGAGGATCAATCGACAGGTCGACTTTCCAATGAAGCAATGCATTCCTTCGAACTTTTCCCAGATATTGTCGAAGGTTCTGCATCATATGGTGATCTCAATGCAGACGGTTTTGACGATGTTGTCTTTACGCAACCGACTGCATCCGATAGTGGATTGAACAACAATGGTCGCGTGACAATTCTCTTCGGCGGCAACGATAGTTTTGATTCCTCTACCCCTGTTGTCTTGAGTGGTGCTCAGTCGACAGAATTGTTTGGTAGTGGCGTAGCAATTGGCCATTTCTTAGGGAATGGTACGCAGCAACTTCTCCTCTCATCACCAGGATTTGACAATACAAGCCGAACAGATGAGTTCAATCACGGTCTTCTTTCATTGTATCAATGGAATCAAACCCAGTTCGACCTTATTTGGAGTTCAACTGGAAACAACGAGGAGATGCTCGGTACAGATTTGGCACGCATCGATGATATGAATGGAGATGGATCGCATGATCTTGTCGCTCTGCAAGGTAATTGGTCGGATGGCACCATAACCGGGCGATTATCGGTCTATGAAGGGGGATTGGACGGCCTTTCTTGGTCGCACAATATTTCTGCTAGCACCAATGGTCCATACTTTGGTCGTTCAATGTCCAATGGTGGTGATTTGAACGGTGATGGTTATGGTGACCTTGTTGTTTCAAATTCAGGTACTGAGGCTTCCCCAATCGGTTATTCAGCCATCGAGGTATTCTATGGTTCAGTTGATGGTTTCCCTCTGTCTGCAAACCAAAGCATTCAGCGTCTTGCTTCTGGTCAATTGTTCGGTACGACCGTTGAAATCATCGACGATATCAACAACGATGGAATGGATGAATTGATGGTGCAGGAGCTTTCTGCAACAGGGGCTGCCTATCTTGCCGGAACGGCCCACTTGTTCATGGGTAACGCCTCTGAAAACTTCAGCCAAACCGCTGATTGGACAAGCGAAGGAGTCAGCAACGAACGTCTGGGTTGGATGTTTGCATCCGCTGGTGACGTGAACGATGATGGGTTTGCTGACACATTCATTGGATCGAGCATGGGATTCACGCCCTCTGGTCAAATCAATCTCTATCTTGGTTCATCGAATGGATTTGTTCCCACAACTGAGACCATTCGAACCGGGAGCCCAGCTGATTATCTCGGAGCGATAACACTTGGTGGATTTGATTCCAATGCTGATGGAACGATTGAGTTTGTCTATTCGGTGCGAAATGCAACGCGAGGAACGACGTTTGGCGTCGACATGATCACCGTGAGCAAGCAGGATTTCGATACCAGCCAATTCACGTTCCAAGGCGAAATGTCAGGGCTCAAACTAACCACTTCAAATCGTGGCGAGACAGCGATGATGTTCTCGCTAAACGCTTCTTCATCGCATTCGCTTGTTCACCTTGAACATGTGGACGATGGGTCGCCTGGTGGTTCGTGGGTTACTGAAACGCTGGACACGGCTTCATCGGCATTCAAGTTCCAATTTGATATCACACCAGCAGGACAACCGCATTTGACTGTTCTGGATGAATCGAATGGTTATGTCCATCATACCACAACATCTTGGACTGCTCTTCATCAAGAGATTCGTACGTTCAATGACTTTGGTACCTATCCTGCAGCAGCAGTTGATGCAAATGGTGATCTTCACGTTGTTTATTCACACAATGTCATCGAAAAATTGTATCACTCAACCGAGACCTCAACAGGATGGTCTGGAACCGAAATTCTTTCCGATTCAAATTTGACCGCACCGCCATCGCTCTGGTTTGATGGAATGGATATGCACATTCTTTATCGTGATTCAAACCTGAACAGTCTTGAGCATTTGGTCAAGTCAGGAAGTGGTTGGTCAACTGCTACCGAATTGTCGGAAGGAGATGCACTTGGAAAGGAACACGTAGCGCTTCAACTTGCAAACGGAACGACCTTCGTTGCAACCACTGTGAACAATTCAGGCGCGCATCAACTACACATCGTCGATATCGATAACGATGTTTCAACACCACTTCGAAATCTTAGCGATGGTACTGCTGAATTATCCATGTGCATGGATACAAGCAATACAATCGTTGTTCTCTCACTCGATTCCAATGGAATCCTCGTAACACATGAACGCAATGCTACCACCGAAGTTTGGAGTAATGTCTCAAGTCAACAACTCGGGTATCTCAACGGAAACACCGATGGTTACGATCTTACATGTACATCGCATGGTCAT
>JASLVI010000035.1 GCA_030741455.1 Candidatus Poseidoniaceae archaeon
CGTGAATCCGTTGAACTAGGTTCTGTGTACGGTGTTGCTTTGGGTACGCTCTTCGTATTCCTTGTCGTTGGAGGATTGTTTGCTTTAGATCTTCCAACATACATTCAGAAGCGACGAGAAGCAAGGGATGAGTAATCCTAACGCTGTTCCATAAACGGTTGATTTGTTTCTTGAATCAAACCATGTAGAAGTTGTAGTGCTTCGCTTAAATCCTCTCCATCGATTGCAACGCGAGCAGCAGATGTTGTTTGATTGAGCCAGGTCAGTTCAAATTCTGTTGAATCAAACAATGCATTGATTGCATCAATATCCTGTTCTTTGCATCCAATGAGGGAGAGTAATCCGAGATGGTGATGATAGTGTGGTTGCAGATCAAAACCTTCCAAGATTGATGTTGCACGGTGCATATCGTGTTGCGACACAATCAATCTTGAATCTCCTAATCTTGATTCCAATCCCCACCAATGAACTTCATTTTGGGCCAATTCACCTAACAGTTTCACAAGTTGACGTTGATGAGCGTCAACATGGTGATGTGAGAAGCCAAGGCTGATGACGTTCGGTAGACAACCAACTGCTTTGAGGTGCTTCTCAGGAAGTTTGGGTCCAATGATGGTTTGTTGCCCATCATTTGCATGATAGAGGTGGCGAACTTCAAGTGGAATATTTGGTTCAATCAAAGGTTCAATTGTTGACGGATGGAGGACAGGTGTGTCCATTAAAGACAATTCAATAGCTTCTTGGTAATCCAGATATGGTATGGTTTCAGAACGAATTCCCCACCGTGGATTGATGATGAAAATTCCCGGGACATCCTTCCATAAGATTACCCGCTCAGCGTTGATTAAATTCGCGATTGCAGTCGCTGAATGATCTGAACCACCTCGACTAAGGATGGCGATATCGTTGTTCTTGCCTTCACCAAACCAGCCAGTGATAACCGGTGTTCCGTGAAGGGCATTTGGTTCCAATTTCGTACTCGATGCTTGTAAATCGACATGGTTGGCTTGATAGTTCCCGTCAAGGGTAATGCCAATGTCTTCCGCCCCGAGAGGGTATGCATCAAAGCCGTATTCTTGCAGTCGATGAGCTACAACAAGTGCACTCAAGCGTTCCCCTGAGGCGAGGAGATGATTCAATGCTGATTGGTCATGGGGGTCTTGTGCTAACAAGCGTAACGCATCTTTCAGGTTGTGGAGGACCATCGAGAACAGATGTGCATTTTTTGATGCATCAAGACCGGGGGCAAACCGAAGATGTTGTTTTGACAAATCTTGTACCAATCGACTCGCATAGCGAGGGTCTTTTGCAGCTCGATACAATCTGTCGGTTGTACCCCAAAGAGCAGATACAACGAGGATAGATTGCTCATCCCCCTGAATCACTTCAGCAATCTTGTCGATATCGTCAGGTTCTCGAAGACAAGAACCTCCAAACTTGTGAATGATTTTCCGATTCACAAAGCATCACGTTTCCTAAGGATGAGGTCGCAAAGCACCAATGTCGTCATCGCACGTGCTACGCTTACAGCACGCGGACCCAAAACAGGATCATGACGCCCTTTGACGATGAGAGGTTTCTTCTCTCCTTCTTCCAAATCCAATGTGATTTGCTCATGCGCAATGCTGGATGGCGGCTTGAATGCAATCTGGGCGTAGATATCTGATCCTGTGGAAAGTCCAGCAATACTTCCATCGGGAAGCTGTCCTTCTTGCATTGGCTTCTCAAGTGAGCCTCCCCAAGGGCTATTGTGTTCCAGACCAGTCATTGTAACCGCTTCAAATCCTTGACCAAATGCAACTCCACGTGCTGCAGGAATGGAAAGATAAGCCCGCCCTAATGCTGGCTCAAGTCCATCGAACCAAGGTTCACCAATGCCCTGTGGTAGGTTTGAAACGAGAACATCAACACGACTTCCAATGGAATTACGTTCTTTGCGAACTTGTTCAATACATGCCCTCATCGCATCAACAACATTGGCATCTCGGCATCGAAGTTGTTCACATAATTCACTCGCCCATTCTTCAGGACATTGATCAATTCGTGCCGCTTCAATCGTACCAATTGCACCAACATGTGCATCGATTCGGATGTCTCCGAGAAGCGGTTCAACAAGTGCAGCAGCTGCAACAATGCCTGCAGTAAGTCGAGCCGAGGAAGAACCGCCCCCTCTTAAATCAGCAAATCCTCCACTTCTCAAATGCATCAAGAGGTCTTGATGCCCTGGTCTAGGGTGATTTGGAATGAAACTGTAATCGCTCTCTCGAGCATCTTTGTTCTTGATCTGAATCAAGATCGGTTGTCCTGTCGAAAAACCATCGTATACGCCTGTCATTAATTCAACAACATCATCTTCTTTGCGCTTACTCGCAAAATGACCGCCCGGACGCCGGGTCAACATACGCTGTGCAATCCGCTCCTCATCGATCGCTAAACCTGCTGGAACGCCTTCGAGTAATGCCCCAACCAGAAGGCCATGACTCTCTCCAAAAAGAGTCAATGAGAGGGTTTCTCCAAGGCGCATCTTCATTTGACTCAGTCCTTCCAACCGATTCGTCTTCAAGAACTTGAGCATTATTCCTCAGATTCTTTCACTTCAGGATTGATGAAGTGTGTCTCGATGATATCGAAGTCAGGATGTTTTTGTGCGTACCATGCTTTGAGTCGCTTTATTACCCCCTCCAACTGAATAGGGATAACAATGACAATTGCAGTTCCTGAACCGCTTAGTCCAGCAGCACGTGCACCGTTAACGAGTGCATCGTTTGCAAGTATTCGTGCACGATGATCGTTGGTTGCGCCGATGACCCCGCGACCATTGAGTGTAAGTGAAACCAATTCATTTCCATCTTGAATTGCATTGAGTGCCTGGATAAATTGTTGCTGATGGGGTATGAAATCCTCCAAAGAAGGGCGAGATTCTCTCGCTCCACGCGAAACCAACAGCACCTTCCATTCGTCACTCTTCGGACCATCTCCTTCAAGCAGGACGCCCTGAGCAACATCAGGTTCATTGGCGTTGATAAGTTTCCAACCACCTGAAGCACATGCCCAAGTGTCATCAATACTTCCTGTCAAGGTAATCTCAGCTCGAAGTTGTGCGTCGACTGCAATGGCAACTTCTTCATGCAATTCAAGCGAAGTATCGGTTGAATCACAGAGCGCTCGAACGGCTGCAATGCAAAGTGCAGAAGAAGATTTCAAACCTTCACGAGCAGGAATTTTTGATTGTACTGCCCAGTGTAGGTTTTCTTCATCGATAGGAAGATCATGGCCAGCAGCTGTCCAAGCAGCAACAACATGAGGGAGGACGCCATCATCATCAGGAACGTCCCGTTTGCTTTTCTTATCGAGTACACGGACCAAAATAGGAAGATCAAGTGCCATGCTCGCACCATAGCCTGTTCCTGCAGCGTGGAGTAAACTGCAGGCGCCATGTGCTCGTCCTTGTCCTAAGACTGCCATTGTTTATCGCTCCTCAGACGGCGCTGAGATGCTTTGACCTACATGACGGGTTGAGGAAAGTGTGCAACCAAGAATTCTCATGCCAATCTCAAGATTGGTCACTGAGCAGACTTTGCCGTTTTCCAAAACCAAGCGGACCGTCTCCGCTTGTTGAATGAACACATGTCCTTCATTAGTATTTTCATCTCTAAATCTCAATAGAATAAACGGTCTGGTTTCAATCTTCATACGGCCAACCGTCGCAGCCCTTGAATGGCCGTTCTGACGAACGATGAGAACCGAATCTCCCGATTTTAATTCGCACAGATATTTTGTGGAACCATCAGCGAGATATGTGTAAGCATCCACGCTTCCAGAATTGACTCGAAAAGGCCGTGTTGGAACGTATTTTGATGGAACTGTTTCTCCATGAATCAGAACGAATGCACGTGCCGTCGATCCAATCAACAAGCCTTCTCCTTCCTCAAGCATCGACAAAAGGTCGATGCATACACGATCGCCAGAATGTCCTTCTTGCACGTCGGTAATGGTCATGGGTTTGACATCGATCTGTTCAGTAGTATCTGATTGTGTTGATTGAGTTTCGGACATTTGCTCAAGACGCATGGATTTGACAACAAGCGCAGCTTCCAAGCACGTTTCATTACAAAGGATTGCATCAACGCCAATATCGAGAGCAAAGGCGGCCCCTTGTGCTTGAATGGGTTGGTAAATCTGTGCAGCAATCTTTGTTGGCGTTGCATCGGTTGCAGCTAAGATGTTCTCGATTGGAATCATGGACCAGTCTTCGAACGTAAGAAGCATCCACTCAACAGTTCCAGCAAGGCTTCGTGCTTCAGATTGGGCCTCTTCAGAATCAACGTGTATGTGGCCTCCAATCTGAACACCGTCTCGGTACAATACGCCATCCTTGACCCAGATGCCCGTTTGACCATCATGCACATACAGTGCATCAACTCCATCGGATGCAACTGTCTTGGCAGATTCAAGCCACACTTCCATTGAACAACCTCACAGACCTAATGCACTGATTGCATCCTCCGCAGATGCATCCTCATGAACAATCATCATTAGTGCTCTAGCAACGGCACCTGGTGATTCGTGAGCAAAGACTTGACGGCCCATGCAAACGCCAGCAGCCCCGGTTTTCATCGCCTTTTCAACCATCTTAAGCATCGAATGCGTGTTGGTTTTTGCTCCACCTGCAACCAAAAGCGGAATTGGAACGCCTGACGTGACGTTTGCAAAGGATTCCTCATCACCGGTCCAGGTTGTTTTCCCAACATCACATCCAATTTCAAACGCTACACGTGCAGCGTGTGCAACACCGTTGGTGGCATCGCCTTCCATGATGTCAAGATGCGGTCCACGAGCGTAAATCATTCCCAAAACTGGGAGGTCGAGATGATGGCAATCGGTTGTCAATTGACCCATTTCTTCAAGCATATCTGCTTCACCATCCGATCCAATATTCACTTGAGCGGATGCGGCAAAGCCACCTCTCGACTCGACTTCAGAGGCTTCTCCAACCGAAACTTTTCGGCTTGCATCAGGCCCGCCGTGGCGGGTCGATGCAGAAAAGTGAATCACCATGTGTGTGTCCGTTCCTTCACAGAGATAGCTGTAATGGCTGACGACCCCTTTCTGGGCTACGATGGCATTTACGCCTGCGGATATCAATTCACGGATCAAGCGTTCAGTATCCTCAAGACCAGCGGAGGGAAAATCGGACATACCGTGATCGATCGGAATCCAAACACCTCGCCCTTTAGGTAGGAGGCGTTCGAGGCGTTGCGCCTTGTTCATGGCACGACGAGATGCTTGACACATTCAATGCTTTGCATACATGCAACCATGAAATCAAGTAAGCAAATGATAAAAGACACAGTATGTTATCCGAGTATCATGGACACGGGCTCCATCCTCGTTTTGAGCATTCTCGGAGGAGGTTTCGCCCTTGGTGTTTGGTTCATTTTGATTCGTCGAGATGCGGCGCTTGAAGTACGTCAAGGCATGGTGGCTGATGGACTAAGAGCGCCTGTTCAGAACTCCAGTTTTTCCAGCGCTCGCTCTGAATTTGAGCGCAAACTTATGATGATTGAATCGGAACGCCGTCGCCGAAATCTTTCCGGAGGTAGCATTTCTCTCATTCAACAAGAACAACAACCTGTCGAACCTGCACAGGAACCATTCTGGGAAGAACCACCTGCAAGAGAAGAACCTTCTGTGGAGGAAGACAATGGTGGTGAAGAGACCGAAGAAGAAATGCTCGAACGCCGACGTCAGCGTGATGAAGAATGGGCCCGTCGAGAACAGGATGAAGAACGTCGCAGACTCGAAGAGGAAGAAGCAGCACTTGCTGAGCAGCAAGAACGCCTCAAGAAGGAACAGGAAGAACAGGCTGAAAAAGATCGAATCGAGTCTGAAAAGGCTGCAGAAGAAGCACGACTTGCGGCAGAACGTGACGCAGCAGCACAAGCAGAACGCGATGCAGAAGAAGCTGCACGACAAGCAGAACTTGCTGCTGCTGAAGAACAACGTCTCGCTGAAATCCGTGCAGCACAAGAAAAAGATGCTCTTGAGCGTCGTCAGGCAGCTTCGCGTGCACTCGAAGAACTCCGTGCTCGACTTGAGCGTGAAGGTGCTCGCTCTTCAGACGTCCAAGTCTCCTTGATGTGGAACAACTACAACGATCTTGATCTCCACGTCGTATGTCCCTCTGGAGAGCGTATTCACGGTGGAAACCGGAAATCTGCTTGTGGTGGCCACCTCGACGTTGATGCAAACGTTCGACCAGACTCTCGTAAGCCGATTGAAAATGTTGTTTGGCCAGAAGGCGAAGCACCTGCAGGCGCCTACCAAGTCTTCGTTCACTACTACAAGAAGCACAAGAAGCGACGCTCGAAAGATCCTACAAAATTCCAGGTTATTGCAAATGCATATGGTGATTTGATGGAATACACTGGCGAATTGACCTTCGGTGAAGAAATTCAACTTGTATGCACATTTAACGTACCTACAATGGAAGAGCGAGAGCGAATCAAGCGAGAACTTGAGGAACAAATCCGACGTTCTGAAAGCGGTGAGATTTCTGCTTCTGATCTCCTTGCTGCTGAGGCAACACCAAAGCAGGTTGAGTTTGGTGATCTCGTCGATGAAATCGAAAGCGAACTTGGTAATGAACCAGAAGACGATGGATCTGGCGTTCCACCAGCACCTGACTTAGGTTGATGTCAGGATAGGATGTCATCAAGACGGTCATTCTTCAATGCATTGCGAACGCTTCGTGCAATGCGTCGACCTGTTGACATACGGGTTTCATTAATGTCTGAATAAGGAGAACCGCCAACGAAGGGATTGGAACCAGCAACAATACGTGCACTGATTTCAAAGACTTTGAATTCAAGTGAATCGGTTACGATGGTTTCCAAGCAGAACGGGCCAATCATGCCACGTGATGCGTCCTCAAGTTCAAAGGAAGCTGCAACGGTTCCTTCAGCCATTTCAAAGGCGCGAGGGAGCAAGGATTCACGAATGACAACCGGTTGATTACCAGTGACCACAAAGGATGGCTCCATACCTGCTTCACGCAAATCACGGAGCGAACCCAGTTTGTAGAATTCGTCAACGTTCGCTTCATCACGACGATCCATGGAAAGAAGTTCAAGACGGCCTAGATTCTTTCCAGCATATTTTCCACGGCCTTGTACTTGATAACCGTCGGTTGCGAGAGGATCAAAGAAGAAATGGAGGTAATATCGACATCCGAGGACGTATTCCTGAATGGTAAACTCCTCTTCAATGTCGACATTTCGTCGGAAATCACGATAATCTCGAGCGATGAAGTAGCCTCGTCCACCTTTCGCACCTGCGTACTTGACGATGACAGGTCCATCGATATCATGCGGGTCTTCCAGGACCTTCGGCATGGTACATCCGCCCGCAACGAGCCAATCTCGTTGCTTTGCGCGACTGCTTTCCCATCGGAGAATACCTCGGTTTCCAAAGGTTGGGACCTCCAAGTTTCGGAAGTTCTCACTTCCAAGATACTCGACAAGCGATCCATGAGGGACGATGATGACATTCTTACTTCGGAACCATTCAGCATAATCGAGCATTTCTCGATAATCTTCCAGCATCAACCATTCATCAGGCTCTGCTCCTGGGAAGGCTTTGTAGAAGCGGCGACGGTTTTCACCGACGGCAATACCAAGCGTACGGAAGCCTTCCATACGTGCTCCATGAAGGATTTGAAGGGATGAATGTGAAGCGACAACACCGATGGTGATGTTGTCCTTATCGTAGTCCGCGAGCCAAGAAAGGAGTGTGGAGTGGTCTACGCCCATGTCGAGGGGTTTCGTATGCACTCTATGACTGTTATCCTTCGCTTCTCAATAGTGTTGCATGATTTGGGCGAAAGTAGGTGAAGAGTTCAAGTGCCGAATCTCCATCAAGGTTCATGGCAGGTTCAGGTTCACCAACGAATCGAATGACCTATTCAGGGTATCTTCGCCTTGATGAATTGCTCCAATTGCAAGCAGGTCCAGAAGGGCATAGCCCGTCACCATCAAACGATGAGATGCACTTTATCATCACACATCAGGCGTTCGAATTGTGGTTCAAGCAAGTTCGAGCAGAGCTTGACGCAGTACATGGTTTCCTAGCGCAAGATTCCGTTGATGAGAAACATTTGCCTCAGATTGTTCAACATTTGGAACGAGTTATCGAAATCTTCCGTCTTCTTGCCAACCAATGGAAGGTCATGGAGACCCTCAGTCCGCAAGGCTTCCTTGCCTTCCGAGATCGATTGGGAACATCATCAGGTTTCGAATCTTGGCAGATGAGGGCCATGGAAATGCGTCTCGGCCTCAAGCAGGAATCAAGAGTTGCAGATATGGATCCAATGGCGCATATGAAGAAGCTTTCAGAGGAAGGAAAGATTAGCGAAGAAGCGTTTGAAACACTTCATCAGATTTCTATAGAACCAACCCTTGTGGAACTTATTTCCTCCTGGTTGTCGAGAACACCAATCAATGGGTCAGTTCCATCTGATGGTAACGATCAAGCAACCATCGATGCGTACGTTGACGCACACCTCAACACGATGAAGGCTCATTCTGACCAAGTTATCGAACATATGGTTAGCATTGGCCATGGTAGCCCTGAAGCGCTAAAACCTCGAATGGATGCCAACCTTGCATCTGCACGTGACTTCCTCAAACCAGATGGTACAACCAACCGAGCACGAGCTGGTTTATTATTCATCGAATCCTATCCAGAACTACCACTTCTTTCCTGGCCACGTCGCTTAATCGATACCATCGTTCAACTCGAACAATCCATGCTTCTGTTCCGTCATGCACATGCACGAATGGTTGAACGCATGATTGGCCGTCGAATGGGAACTGGTGGCTCAAGCGGTGTGGATTATCTCGACAAGACAGCGACCTATCGAATCTTCACCGATCTGTGGGCAGTACGCACAGTCTTGCTGCCTCGGCAATCTCTTGATGATGTCATCCAATCCGATTATTACGGGTTTAACTCTTAATGGGTTTGGACTCACAAGCGTGATTGGTTTTTATGACCAAAATCCGATAACTGTTGCTGCCATGAAAATAACGAAGGATATAATTAGCCCCACAAAAACACCAAATCCGCGCGCTCTTTTCCCTTTGATCTGCAGTGCTATGCTGTAAATTAGAATCAAACCAGCCATAATCGCTGCAGAAAACATGGGATATTCATAGTGGTCTGGTTTGGGAGGGCATGTGCATGAAAAAAGACAGAAGCATCCATGTTCTAGCTCATTAAGATATGACCAAATCGAAATTGGAAGAGAGATTAAAACAGACGAGACAATTCCTTTACCGAATTCATTGCCCAATTTATTTGAAACAATGAACGCATAGATTATTGGTATGATTAAAAGCGTAGAAAAGAACAATACAATGTTGTCATTAATTGTTATTGACCACGTTGCGAGTCCAAATGTGAGTCCTATGACCGCAAACAAGGCCAGATAATTTAATGCTAGTCTGCCGAGTTTAGGTTCTAATTTCATACATTGATCTAAACTCTCTGATGCTCCTAAATCTGCCACAGATTCATTTACTGAATTAGCATCGATAGGGATCCAACTTTGACCATCTTCGCTTAATTTCAAACCCAGTGCCTTAGCTTGGTGAAGAATAACTTTGTGCTCTTGCAATGAAATATTGGCTCCCTCGGGTATTCTATGGATGAATGTTAGTTAATCCTGTTCCCGAATCACAAGTGTCCGCCATACTTTGGATAACTTCTCAAAAATTTGAGAAAAGGTTTCCCAAAAGAATCACCATGCCAAAGATAGCAAAGATAAGTGCGGTGATGTACCCTAACTTCGAACCTTTCCTTTCTCCCCCGTAAATTGCATGGTGTTGGATTAATTTTTGTTGATAGATGGCTTGTGATATGAAGGCCACATTCAACAATGAACAACAACCAAAAGCCCCAGCCGTCATAATGTCGTAGTTTGGTTCTCCATCACCGACAATGCTCAAGAGAAATGCGCCTACGGCCACCGCGACAGCCGCTACTGGAGCCACTTTCCGGTACTTGTCGCTTGGGTGATGAAAGGCGATAGGTGCTAATGCTTCGTCCGATTTGGGGGCAACTGTTGATCGGGATTCCTCCTTTTCTTCCATAACTTACTGCACCGATTGCTCGTTTACTAACCCTCGTTACCAATATCCATTCATTGGTCCATGTTCGCATGGTAAAGAAATCGTCTTCCTAAAGGATTTATGTTCTAAATTACTATAGAGTAACACAGCGACTAATTGTTCAATGTCTATGATATTTAGCCGAATAAAATCTGCTCCTGCAGAAGCATTGTTGATACTGACCGCCCTTGTAACACTGGTTTACTCGCTGAACTTTATGTTCGCTGCCGATTGTTATGTTACTGGAGGTGAAGGATGCTTTACTTTACTGAGTAACAATACGACATCTGCTGATGGCGCTTGGGGCAAAGGGGGTCCAGAATTTGCTTTCAATGGTATACTGATGTTCGGAGTTCTGATGTCAACCTTGCTCATTCTCAATGAAGGTGCGAAGGGCAAATGGACAATCATGCTCCCAGTTTTGGTTGGTTTTGTGGTTGGGACCATCGTCTTGTGGACCATGTGGGAAGACAACGGATCGAGTGAAATCCCAAAGTTCGTGACTCCGATTATCACTCTCGTGTATGGAGCAGCCTACTATCTGCTGATGGCAGAGGACGAGGTCAACGATGGGTTAAATGATTTCAAAATTGGTCTTGGAGTCAAAGACCCTGTAGCAGTCATTGGACTGTTGTTTGTTATTGCAACTGGCTTGTTTTACGTCGTTCGGCAAATCATCAATCCAGAGTCCGTCGTCGATGCAGTCAATGCTGGTGCGCTTGAAGACGGACTTGGAGCTCCTTCGAAAGTCACTGTTGCCTTTTCAGGCGCACTCTTGCTGACCTATGTGCTGTGGGCATCCGTACTTCTCATGAAGGGAGCTAAGGGCATGTGGCCGGTAGCACATCCACCACTCTTCGCTTTCTTGGCCGTCACTGTTGCCAACTACTTCGCCTTCGTTTTCGGACCAATCCGAGAGTTTACGGATCAAAACCAAATGGATGCTTTGGCAGGTCCAATGACCATGCTGGTTTTCCTGTTGGTATACTTCCGTCTACGTCCTGAAGGCATTGAAGACGACATGACTTTCAACGGAGAGCCTGCTGACTCTAATGCATTCAATACAATGTTCACTGTGGTTACCATCGTAATCTGTGCGCTGTATTTTGCAGTGAATATGCTTGGTTGATGCGATACTAGGACGCTTTCGATGCAAGAACACCTCTGATTAGGGAGTTTTGACTCATAAGAGCCCTGCATTACTGGTAGATTGTGAGCGGTACCTCTGTAATTTTATATCCTATTCCAATTGATAGACTGACATGGGTAAGGCAGCACCTGTCTTTTTGTCAGTCATCCTTCTCTTCTCAGTATTAGGGTACATGACCATCTATTCAATTTCCGATGACGATTCGGATGAGCTTTTCACATGCGATAGTGGGGATCAAATTCCTTTAGAATTGCAAAACGATGGGTTTGAAGATTGT
>JASLVI010000036.1 GCA_030741455.1 Candidatus Poseidoniaceae archaeon
TGTCTTCGGAACCTAATGCCCATGCTCGAACCTTATCTGCAAATTCGATGGAAGTAAAGGTGGACCCCTTTTCGTCAAGAAGAAACAACTTGCCATTCATTGCTTCCAGTTTGTTAAGATACTTTTCTAAATCCTCAGTGTGCGTATGAATGCTAACACCTGACGTCTGCAATCGTGCTTCATACATTTGAGCAAGAGACTTCAACGATGAATCTCGTATCCGGCCATGAAGATGAAGGTGGAGTCGGCCCATATCCTCGCTAATGAGTTGCTGTTTTTCATATTCATGCGAAAGATGAAAGTATAGTAGCCGAAAACAAACGCTATGGGTTGGTGGCCATTTGGCAAGAAGGCTTCATCAAAGAAGCGCATTGACGACCCTCTCCGAAAAGATACACGGCAATGGCTTTCTGAGCTTCGTGATGTCTGTGAAATGAATTTTGATAATCCAGAAGGGGCAAGGCGAGAAATTCGGCAAATGCAAGTTCATTGGCATCAAGCATTCACAGAAGGCATCCTGCCTGAATACAATCGCGAGGGATTGGAAAGTCGTGCTTATCGATTGCTTACATGCCATGATGATGAATGGATGGGTTGGCTTGACAATGAAGAATTTTGGAAACCAGGATGGCGTCCTGAACAGGAACTTGACGAGGGTTGAAGAAGTTCCTCCGTGTGGATTGGTCCATGAGCCAAGCAACCTTGCACGTCTTGCAGACCTGTCCTTTCTCGTGGAAGGTTCGAGGCTTGGTGGAACATCTTGGACTGGACGTTACTGAGGTTCAAGTCAATGCTATGCGTACGAAAAAAGAACTCTCGTTTACTAACGGATGGAACAAGGTACCCGTTTTTACAGATGAGGTTGGCGAGGTTATTGTCGATTCAACGCCGATCATGGTTTACATTGATGCGAAATACAACGACAGCGCACTCACCAAATCCAGTGGTGAAGAGAGGTATGATTCAATGTTGGCTCATGTCGATGAGGCTTGGAAGCGGGCCACCATACCGATCCTCTATGGGTCGCTCGGCGCTGCACTGAGTACGACACGACGCGTCTCAAAACTCGAAAAGTTTGGATTCTTATCAAGAAGGCTCTATGCATGGGCTGGATTTCCAATTATGTGGGGAATCATTGCACGAAAGCGCGTAAAGAAAGATGGTCGGACTCCCAAGAAACTCTGGCATGATTTGTTAACTGAATACACTGAATCGTTCGATGGTAAGCCGTTCTTTGGCGGCCAGCAGCCAAATCTTGTTGATTTTGCAGCGTTTGGATATATGCGCTCTATCTCTCCATTCAAGCAATTCAAGCACCTCGAAGACCATGAAGAGGGTATGATATGGTACAACTTGATGGTACAGCAACTGAAGTGATTCCGTGAAGAGCATTGAGACCAATGGATTGGAATTCATTCCGATTTCACCGGGGAGTTCTTGGCTTGGAAGCGATAAGGGTGGTTGGATTTATGCAAGTCAACGACCACGATATGAAGTTCGACTCCCCTCGTACTATATCATGAAAAAACCGCTCACACGGGGACAAGTCGCTCGATTGTTGGAAGAGGATGGAGTCCCCGATGAGGCGGATGAGCCGATGACTGGATTGACCATTCACGAAATTAATTCACTCAAGGAAGCAATCGAATCTTCTCTCAAATCCCATAGTGAGGTTTCATCCTTAGATGTACGATTGCCTTCATTCCCAGAATGGAATCATGCCTCAAAACAGATCGAGTTAAATCCTGGTATTGTTGAAATTCTAGCAGATGCTGCTGCTACAAGCCACCGTGGCGGAATGATGGATGGTCGCCCGCGTCCAGTCGAAACCACCGGGCCGCTGCAGCATCATCGCCTCGCAGTCGAAATGCACCCGAGAAAATCCGACTCGTTTGCAACATCAAACATACCCGTAGACCGCCCTTTACCGAATACAGTATTCCGATTCGTTCTTTCTCCTACGCGAACTGAGCTGCCTCGTAGGGTTCCAAAAAGCGCTGATGTTTTAGGCAATTTTAGAACGGAAATCGTTTGGACAACACTGCTTGGAATTGTACCTTCGTTCCTCATCCCTGTCATTCGTGGTTTCGGCAGCTACGCCATTGATGGGTGGGCGAATCTCTTGTTTGGAGGCCTTGTTGCCGGATTTGTAACCGGCGCAATTTGGCGACCACGAAGGCCTTCAATCTCATACGAAGAAGGTGTTCAAGATTTGGAAGATTCCCTTGCAGCGAGTGTCTCCCAATAGGAATCCTTACGCATTGAATCTGCTACACATATTGCTGTCATATTGACGATGTGTCGCACACCATCCTGGCGAGCAACCAACTGAACTGGATGTTTCATTCCTTCGAGGATTGGTCCTGTCATCTCAGCATCAGCAAGTTGTTCGAGCATCTTGTAGACGATGTTTGCAGAAGCGAGGTTTGGCAACACCAAGATGTTTGCAGGTCCAGCGAATTCCATGAAAGGATACTCTTTCTGAACATTTGGATCCAATGCTGTATCAGCTTGCATTGGTCCATCGATGACAAGTGTTGGATCAAGAATTCGAGCCATTTCAACAGCCTCTTCAATACGATCACTTCGTTGTGCGCGTGTGCTTCCAAAGTTCGAGAATGACAACATGGCTACCTTCGGATCCACACCGAAACGGCGAGCAACCTTTGCAGTTTGAACTGCAATTTCTGCAAGCGTTCGACTGTCTGGATAGACGTTGACCGTTGCATCTGCTAGAAACAGAACCTTGCCTTTGATGGTCACCATGTAGCAACCAATGAGGCAATGTGCATCATCGCCCGCTCCAATCGTTTCTAAAACAGGGCGAAGAACATCGCTGTAATTTCGACTTACACCACCAACGAAACCATCAGCATCACCCGCTTCCACCATTTGGCTAGCAAAATATGGGCGGCTCTTGAGCAAACGCTCAGCATCCACCTTCGTCACACCCTTGCGCTTTCTTCGCTCGAACAATGCCTCGCTGTATGCACCCTTTCGGCGTTCATCAAACCGTGGATCATAGCACTCATATTCGAAATCGAAATGCATCTCTTCCATCATTCGAGCAATTCGATCAACTGGACCCAATAAAATAGGTTTGCAAATTTTCTGTTCAACCAATTGTGCTGCAGCGCGAATCACCTTCTCATTATCGCCTTCTGGGAAAACAATCCGCTTGTTTCTCCTTCGGACTTGATTGATGATGCTCCGCATAATCGAATAGGTCATGCCCAATCTCGCTTCTAAATCCTCTCGATAGGCTTGGAGTGAGAATTCTTCGGGGGATAGAGAAGCAATGCCTTCTTCCACAGCTGCTTGTGCAACGGCCGAAGCTTCCCAAATCAAGACACGTCGATCGAACGGCTTTGGAATGATATATTCTGGACCATATTCCATTGTCGCACCATCATAGGCGGCTGAAATGTAGTCAGGAACTGGTTCTTTGGCAAGTGCTGCAAGCGAACGCGTCGCTGCCATCTTCATGTTTTGTGTAATGTCTCTTGCACGAACATCGAGGGCGCCACGGAAAATGTAAGGGAAACCGAGTACATTGTTCACCTGATTGGGATAATCGGATCGTCCTGTTGCGATAATGGCGTCATTTCGCACTTCAAGGATTTCTTCCGGCATAATCTCAGGCGTCGGGTTTGCCAGTGCGAATACAATCGGTTTTCCCGCCATTGCTGCAACCATGTCCTGCGTAACCAATCCTCCCTTCGAAAGACCTAGAAGTACATCTGCGCCACTCATTGCATCGATGAGTTGACCATCTTCACAATCAGCAGCAAACTTTGCTTTGTATTCATTCAATTCCCCTCTGTCCAGTCGAGACTTCGTAATGATACCTTGAGAATCAACCATCTTGATGTTTGAACGCTTGACGCCAAGTGCCACATAGTGTTCTGCACAGGCAAATGCAGAAGCACCTGCGCCTACAACAACAACCGAAATTTCATCCAGTTTCTTCTCTTGTAATTCAACAGCATTCAACAGGGCTGCGCCTGAAATGATTGCTGTTCCATGTTGATCATCGTGCATAACTGGAATGTCTGTTGCTTCAGCGATTCGACGTTCAATCTCAAAACATTCTGGAGCTTTGATATCCTCGAGGTTGATTCCTCCAAACGTCTTGGAAATATTGACGACCGTTTGGATAAATTCCTCCGGATCGGTTACGTCAATTTCAATATCAAATACGTCGATATCAGCGAAGGTTTTGAGCAAAAGCCCCTTTCCTTCCATAACCGGCTTGCTAGCAAGTGCGCCGATGTTACCGAGACCCAAAACTGCAGTACCGTTGGAAATTACAGCGACAAGATTGCCTTTGGATGTGTACCGATAAGCATCTTCAGGACGTTCTGCAATTTCCAAACAAGGATATGCCACTCCGGGAGAATATGCGAGTGAGAGTTCATGAGCGGTCGAATGAGGTTTTGTTGGTACGACCTTGATTTTACCCTGAGGTGCTTCTTCGTGGTAATCGAGTGCTTCTTTACGAAGAAGTTGGTCTTTCTTATCGTCCATATCGTTCCCCTCAAAGCATCCTTGAATGCATCAATGGTTTGAGTCTTCGCTCTGCATAGGCGGCATTTGATGGATTCTCAATGTCGTTTATTGGTGCCGAATGCTATGGAAGGACTATGGAATATGTCCGCACATAGGTAATCGAGGAGAACGTATGCGCTCTCGAATTATTGCCACGATAGGGCCGGCCAGTGACCATGTTGATACGCTTGCAGACATGATGAAAGCAGGCATGAATATCGCACGACTCAATTATTCACATGGAGATTTTGAAGGAAAAGAACAGACGATTCGCAACATCCGTGAAGCAGAATCAGATACTGGAATGCACATTGGATTGCTTGCAGATCTACCTGGCCCTAAACTACGACTTGGCCGATTTGAAGGTGAAGTTGAACTGGTACGGGGAGAACTTGTCGATCTTCACTGCGGATTCGAAGAGGGAATGCCCCCTCAAAGCACAACTATTCTTGGAGAAATGGTCAAGACCTTGCCTGTCGAATGGGGGGGGTTGTCGAAAGATCTTCAGAAGGGAGATCCAGTCCTCCTTTCGGATGGTTTGATTCGACTTGAGGTCCTTTCCGCACCTGATTTTGAAAATGAGATTGTTCGTTGTCGCGTCGAAGATGGAGGGATTTTAACCAAGCGAAAAGGAATCAATGTTCCAAGAACCTTGGTCAAACTTCCAGCGGTTGGCCCGCACGATCTTGCTTGTCTTGATCATGCCCTTTCGCAAAATGTCGATTTTGTCGCAGTTTCTTACGTTCGAAGTGCTGATGATTTACTTCCTGCACGCGAACGTATTGAAGCGGCGGGCGTCCATACATGGATTGTCGCAAAAATCGAACATCCTGCTGCCCTCGAAGACTTAACCGCCATCGTCGAATCAGCAGATATTGTCATGGTAGCGCGTGGTGATTTAGGTGTTGAAATTCCACTTGAAGAAGTACCTGCTGCTCAAGAGCGTATTGTCTCAGCGTGCCTTGAACGTGGAACGCCGGTTGTTGTCGCAACACAGATGTTGGAGAGCATGGTCAATCATGCACGACCAACTCGCGCTGAAGTCACCGATGTTGCAACGGCTATTCGTCAACACGTGAGTGCCGTGATGTTGTCTGGAGAAACCGCAAATGGCCAGCATCCTGTGAAAGCAGTTGAAACGATGGCAAGAATCGCTGAAACGGTTGAACAATCGACAAAGGGGCTCCCCGACCCGCCTGCACTTGCAGCCTATGTCTCGACGCGAGTTATTGCTGGTGCTGCGGTCGATATTGCAAGAGAGACAAAGGCGAAACATTTGATCGTTGGAACCGAACACGGTAATGCAGCCCGCCTCATGGCTGCTCATCGTCCAAGAATCCCAATATATGCTATGACAAATCGGATTCGGGCTGCTCGTCGAACGACGATTCTACCAGGGGTTGAGAGTCTGATTGTGGAGGAACAAACACGTGCACGATCAACCGTCTCTGAAGCTGTCAAACAACTTTACCAACAAAAGAAAATCCGACCCAACGATACGATTGTGGCCATCTCAGGTTCGCCGCTCGCAATCTCTGGTCGAACCTCTACAATTCGACTTCTGTATGTTAATGAAAAGGGCGAATTATCGGATTTGGAATGAAGCGTTATTCTATGATTCAATCACTTCTACGGAAGCAAGAAACATCACCACGTTGATGTCGATTGTGATTTCTTCATCGTCATCCACTCCCACGAATGGGGTGTTGCTGTTGGTGTCCAACTCCAAGGTGAGCGAAAGGATACCCTTTCCCCACTCATCATCCGTCCAACCCATGAGGGCCTGAAATTCATTGATTGAACGAACTGTTCTGTCTTCCCCATCGAATTCTGGATAAACACTGAGTCGCAGGTCGATAGGAATGCAACTGCTGTCTTGCCCGGATAAATTGTTGCTTGGATCGTCCCATTGTGCCGTCAACTCATTGCGGACAATATCGGCTGCAATTGAATCGCATTGGTTGCCACTCAGGACTCCAGCAGTTTCCTCGCCAACAATTTGCGCTTCAATATAGCCAATCCGATAACCCTCTGGAACCGAAAAGTCAGCCATATCGAATATCAAATCTCTGGTTTCTTCGTCCTGCAGGACCACTGTCTGCTGCATTGTATCGCTGGTCGTCTCAAAGGTCACCAACCATTCATTGTCTTCACTGAAATTTTGGATAACATCATGTCTGTAAACAAGGGTATCGTATCCAGTGTAACTAAACACGACGACCAAAGCAAGAACGGTTGCTGCAATATATCGATTCGCAGTTGAATTCGAATAGAGATTCGTCAGCACATCACGAACATCACCACTGTCTTTCGTCATTTTTTCACCTCATGTTATTGAAGAGTACAAAAAGCACAGAACCACGGTGAAAACAAGGAGAGACCCCATGGCCTTTGAGAAAAACTCGAGTCCCGACACATCCAAATCGGGCTCGTGTATTTCCTTTAATGAAGACAATTTCTTTGAAATACTCTCACTCTGTTCAATCAGTTTTTCCATGATTCGCTCTTCCCAGCCGATGAAGATTGCAACGACCATGGCAAGAATAGCTGAGGAAATCATTTGTGATACTGGGAGGAAGGATTGAAGCAATTCGATCATGGTGGACGATACGATGAGCAACATCAAGATTACAATGATTCTCGTCAGCCAACGATTTTCTTCCGACCCCGACTCAATGACATCAAAATTCAATAAAACGTACATCGAAATAAGCGGCGTAAAGAGAAGAACCAACGCACCCGTCGTAAACGTGTACCAGATGTTGTAACTGTTTGGGGGCTCTTGGCACGTGGTGTTCATGCAACTGTTTATGATATCAAGAACAGCATAATCTGCAATTCCACTGATCAAGCCCACACCAAGGATGAGGTAGATGATGATGGTGAATCCAGTCATTCCTTTTGCCTGGGCTCGCCATGTTTCTCCAGCAGCAAGGGTGAGTGTTGCCACCGCTCCGATTGTGGTCATCACATTGACGCCAATCCAAGTGGGTATTCGTGAATAGTCTCCAACACCCGACTCAATCGCATTTCTTCCGATGAATTCATCGTTAATTGAAATCAATTGAGCCAACCACCATGTCATTTCAGCCCCATGCAATGCAATGATAATCAACCCTGCAGCAAAGGAAAGTCTCCGCGCCGTCTCGTCACCATTTTTGATCTCGTCTGTGAGGAAACGGAAGTAAACTGAAATGAGAATGATAAATCCTGGGATGTAGACGATTCGTATAGCGCCCATGTATCTATAATCCAAAAGTAACATACTCACAATAAGTATCAAACTCAGCACACCGACGAAGTACGGAGCTGCCTTTATTCGTGAGGGTTTTTGCATGATGGGGTACGGATAGAAGAACGTAAACGAAGCTCCAAGAATGATTGAAACCAAAGCGAATGAGTATGAAGTATATCGGAAAAAATCTAAGTCCAAACTGGAATCTTCAAAGGCTTCTCGAACCGCTGTTGCAGCATAACTAAGGCCAGTGAAGAGGATGATCCAGCCGAGCATCATGCCGCCCATTTGGTCAATCCAGCCACGATTCGGAGACCGCTTGAGCAGCAATAAACTGGTGCACCCCAAGAGGATACAAACAATTGCAGCAACCGGCGTCATGGACTCCAGTTCTGCCATGAGCGAAAAATCTCGTCATACTATTTACTTATTTTTCCATCATTGCCTCATACTGATGAATATCATACCGAGTAACCGTTAGAAAGGAAAGCCGAGAGCCGCCGATTCAACCTCTGGCCGAACCTCAACAATTCGGCTTCTATGTGTTAATGAAAAAGACAAATTGTCCGATTTGGAATGAAGCGTTGTTCTATCAACGACACAGGGCCTTTATGTAGTGAAGTGATTGCATTGTATCCATGAGCGAACGCTTTCCCAACCATAGAGGCCCAAAAAGGGCGGTCTTTCTGACCTTATTGATGCTCCTTGCATCTTGGTCCGCTGCACTTGCAGGCGTCCCACTTGCATCAGCGCATGAAGCAGACGATGTGGTCTCATGGCCTCTTTCGGGATCAAATGATACGGGTTGGATTCAACTGGATGCAATCGTAGGGAATGACCCTATTCTATCCAATCAGGCAACAGCTGATTGGGTCCTTGAATTCGCACCTGGTGCGGAGATTTCGAATGTTTCGTTGCAAGTCCATGTCAATGGTTCAAATGGATTGATGATCAACGAACCGCTTCTTGTAGCGAATGATATTGGAATCAATCTCTTCGATTGGAGAGGACTAGGTACGTTGGGAGCATCCGATTCTTTCGACGGAGCAAACCCCTACTCAGACCGTCTCTCTCCAAACAGTGCATCAGGTGCTGGATGGACGTTGCCATCGGATGCGGTTATCACGGAACTTACCTTTGAAGCGCTCGCCCCTGTTGATCCGATCACCTCTTTCGCACCAGTTAGCATCCCACTCTATGATGCAATTCAACATCCGAACGATGGTCAAATGTATCTCCAAAGTGGCACCTCAATCCTTGTGCTCGATGCAAACAATGATCCTGCATTCATCGATTTCTATAATTTTGATGACCTCAACACCGAGATTGCAGGTATTGCGATTGGGCCAAACGGAAACATCCACGTTGGTTTCGAAAACGGGATGTTCAAGTTAATTTCTCAGAGCAACGGCACAGTAAGCGATGGTTTGCCTGATGCAGGTTTTGATATCGCTCTTTTCGAAGTCCTCGCTTCGGGCATCTATGTTATGACGAACGATGGTACACTGCTCCAACTTGACGCCTCCAACACGTGGAGCCAGATTGTTTCTGCCACCTCGAACAGTTGGCCTTCGTCGACGGAAGTCAACGATCTCCACGAGCAGAGCGGAATATTGTATGCGGCAACCGATAACGGCGTTGGACGCTACGATTTGAACAACAATCAGCCCCTTTCCGTTTGGAGTTCTGCCAACGTCCTCCACAGCGACGATGTCACGAAAATGGAATCCGCTGGCAATCAACTTCTCTTCGCATCAAGCGACAATGGACTTGCCCGATACAACTGGAATTCGGGTTTTTGGCTGGCAACATGGAGCGATGCAAATTGGTTGCCATCCAACGAGGTTGAAGGAATTCAATCGCATCAAGATACGCTTCACATCATGAGTGGTGATCAACTGCTCCGCTACAATCTCACGACGGGCGTCTTTGGTTCCTCCATCCCACTCAACAACCTCAACCTCACTGACTCTGGATTCAATGCCTTGTTCGCTTGGGAAGCCAACGGGGAACGTGCTCCATCATCGATGATGCATGTTGCAACAGATGGCGGTCGTATTGTTCTGATCGATGCGAATATGCAGAGCACCGTAACTCGAGAAATTGTTCTCGCAAGTGGTCCATCCGATGCTGCGCTTACCGATGCACTCGAACACAACGGTATCCTCTATGTGGCAGGGTACTTCTCGGAAACCGTCGATCGCCTCGATATTGCTTCCTCTGTTTGGCTTACACCTATTGACATCGGTAATCCGGTCACATCTCTTGCAGCAACTGGAGACACCATCATTGCAGGCACACTTGAAGACGGACTGTTCCTTATCGAGAACGGTTCGATTCGGACCAACATTCCAGCTGGTGCGAACCAGGATGCGAGCTCAGAATACATTGTTGATATCGCAGCAGTCGGCGATTGCACGACCACAGCAGGTTGTCAAATTCTCTTTGTTCAGGAATACGCTGCATTCAGAGCTGATGTTGATTCCACTGCTGTTGGATCTCCAACGCTGCTTACTTCCAGTACAAACTTCATTGGACAAGTCGCAACCTACGCAGGAGTGGGCTACTGGTCGTCCAATGAAGGCCTTCTTCGTTACGATATTGCGAACGATACGTTCCTTGCATCGTGGGGTTCAACCGGCGTAAACGGTGTCGATAATGCTCCTGTTGCTGTCGTTGGAGATGTTCTTCACATGGGTCTTGCAGGCTACGGGGTTGCACGAAAAGATCTCGCAACAGGGGAGATTCTCACGCCGATCACATCGCAGAACAGCATCATGACCTCCAACACCATCTACGCATTGGAAGTCAATGGAAACGACCTGTGGATTGGAACGCAGCAAGGCGGATTCATTTGGGACGGTTCATCGATGAGTCAACTCTCGACCTCTGGAAGTGATTGGACGCGCCGTCCGTCGCAACACTTTGACTTCGAATATGATGGTAATTGGATGTACTCAGGAACAAATATCGGTGTTTGTCGTTACTCACCAAGCAACGGTGCAATCGACGATTGTCTCAACGTTTACGATGGTATGCCAAACTGGGCAACCTACGTTGTTGGCGTCAACAGTACAACTGTTTTCGGAGGAACGTTCAGCGGCGTTGGACTCATCGACAAGAGTAGTTTCACCGTTATTGATGAATGGGAAGCAACCTCGTCAACAGACGATGCTATCGTTGAGATCATTGATGATGTCGCCTACATTGGATTGACTGGTATTGGTGTTGCGCGATGGGACATCAACAATGGCCAATGGCTCACAACATGGACTGAGGATAATGTTCTTGACAATGGAAATGAAGACGTTACAAGTCTCATTGCTGACATTCGACCCGGCTATATCTGGATTGGTGGTAGCGATGGATTCCAGCTTCTTGGAACTGCTAACGGTACTGAATTCTATGACATTGAAAAATCAAATTCACTCTATTCAGGAAATGGAGATCCATTCGACTTGACAATGTATGGATACACGATGTACTACCATCAAGGGACTTCAAGTGACAGCATCTATGGTATCGATGTTGGGAATTTCACCGCAATCACTCCACTTGATGCAGGCCAACGAATCGGAGAAAACGGTGGAGACATCGTCGGATTGGAAATAATGGGCGACACCTTGTTTGCCAGTGTTGTTTCGGGACAATGGTGGAATCAGGATGGTAGTGGTGGCATCGTCCAATACAATCTCTCATCAAACTCATGGGGAACATCCGTTCTACCATCTGGCCAGGTTGACCGGGTTACTGCATACGAGTCCTCAAGTGGACACACGTGGATTTCGTGGGG
>JASLVI010000037.1 GCA_030741455.1 Candidatus Poseidoniaceae archaeon
TGTCAGGCATAGGCAAGATCATCATCGAATAATCACGATCGTTCATTGCATGAACTTCATTGCCTTCCATGTGCGTAACGGTTGCAGTTCCTTTCTCAATCATGGGGACGCTGATTGAATCAGTAACCGTTCCAACGTGTGAAATCTTCTTCCCCGTGAAGATGCTTTCCAAAGCAAGTCGAGCTTTTGCTGAACCGTGCTTTCCTGGTTTTGACTTGGAGATGCTCAAAATCTTGTAGGCTTCATCGTCAACGACACAAAATCGTCCAACTTTGAGGGTTCGAATTTCCACACGGTCAGTTCCTGGCATGAACCGACGCTGTGGTGGTGGCTTATGACAGTTCGGTTCGCTATCTTCGGATTTTACAGTTCTCGTACATCGAATCGTTGTCCCGATTGTTCAAATGTATGGCCAGTAATGAGGCCGAGAAGTTGCTGTGCTACATCGTCAGGATTGGTCAATTGTCCATCACGATGATAGCCCGCAAAGGATTCAACGAGTGGGAAATCATCAACATTTGATGACCGAATTTCCAATTGCATATCCGTATCCACAATACCTGGAGCGATGGCAATGGACGTGATACCATCGCCTCTTCCTTCTTCTGCAAGACATCTTGACCACATATCCAAACCGGCTTTTGAAATACAATAGGAGGACCAGGAATGCAGTGGACGTAATGCAGCTCCACTCGATATCGTAGTTACGCGACAATGTTCAGATGCTTTCATCAATGGATACAAGCCCTTTGTCAATCGCTGTACACCGATGAGATTGACTTCGATATTTCTGGCCCAATCAGCATTTTCAACATCAAACATCGATTGAATCGGAGCAATTGTCCCTGCATTGTGGACGATGCCATCAATTGAATCAAGTTCGATGAGTTTCTCGACGGTTAAATCGATGGATGCTCGATTTGCTAAATCACATGAAACTGTGAATGAGGCAGAAGAGATCTCCTGGACGTCACGACATGATGCTGTGAGTTGTTCAGATTCACGTGCAAGAAGAATCACCGTATGACCCTCGTTTGCCAAAGCCATCGCAATTGAACGACCAATTCCTTTCGATGCACCAGTTACAAGATAGGTCTTACTGCCCATGAACGATTGATTACGAATCAATTAATCATCGTTTTGAGAATGAGATTTCAGTCTCAACGATACTAGAGTGGATTGTTTGGATAAACATCCCATGGCTTTGAACCACGCTTACGGAACATGGATTTCCGCATTGCCTTTAGAATCCTCCAAGCAAATTTGAATGTACGCTTCATGGACTGGAATGGATGCAAGACATACCAAAGGGGATTCTTCCACGAAGCAAGAGGATAACGTAATTGACGCAAGATGCCAACAGGTATCTCTTCATTGACGCCATACACTTGAGGACGTCGATCTCTTGGCATGAAGTAGGTTCCAAACAGTTGATCCCAAATCGGCAGGAAGGTTGAGTAATTGGTCCATATGGCATCTCTCTCATTGGTATGATGCCAGTGATGGAATTCTGGCGTAATGATGAGACGATGAAGCCACTTCATTCGCCAACGTACATTTGCATGCAAGAACAAACCTAGAATCAATTGTGCTGCAGCAAGGGCACCAGTGAGTTCGAACGAAAAGCCAGCCGTAACCAGGAAGACAAAAGCGGGCGCTAGGATGGTTCCATCAAGTGGATGGCCACGAAATCCGCTCGCCCAATCAAGATGTTCTGTGGAATGATGGATTGCGTGAAATTTCCACAGAACAGGAATCTCATGATAGAATCGATGTGTCCAATAGACGAGGGCATCAAAGAGCAGGATGCCAACAATTGGCATGTATTCTGCAGGAATCTGTTCAACATAGGGTCGGACCAACAACCCAGGAATCCAAGCGAGACTAAGAATTCCAACAACGATAGCAACGAACCCTGTCAACAATCCAAGAAGGGGTGATGCAAGCGCATAACCAATGTCCGTATCGAGATGGGGGCGACGAATCTTCTGACCCTTGTGACGAGGAAACAACTTCTCGAAAGGAACGACAAGGACAAACAAGAGAAAAACGATGAAAATTCCATCCGTCGAAATATACAACGCTCCTGCGATCATCAACAATGTAAGGATACGAAGAATCATGGAGAAGAGACGTGTTTTGAATCCAATCGATTCCTCCATGAAGACAGCATTGTTGGGTCGTTAATAGATGTATATGGCGATGAAACAAAGCGAGAGGTCATAAACTCTGGTGTTGAGTATCGTCCATGTCCTTTGTGGCCTGTTCAACCTGCTTGAGTATTCGCGTCTATCCATATATGGGATTCATGACTGGACAACAATACCAATGCCAGGATTGTGAAACCATCTCTCCGATTGTGATCGAGTTTGATACGGAAGAAGACTTCAACGCCTTTCTTCAAGAACGGCTTGAACATGAAGAGGAATGAAACAAGGTGCTAGAGCACCGATATCGTCCGAATCTTCATATGTAAAGAGACTGAATTCGGCATGGATGGGATGCATATGATTGAGCGAAAGCAGGATGCACTAAATGGAGCAATGCTCAGAGCACTGATGGCAGAACACTTGCGAGAAGAACGAGAAAAGGTCCAGCATGAACCCATTCAAGACCCCTCATTTTCAGCACTTGCATCACGAATTGTTGACGATGCGAAAAGTGGAACTACGCATAAGTCAGCTGCTTCCAGCTTCCTTTCAGAACTTGGTGTTGAAGTTCCAACACATAACGTTGAACAATCCCCATTACGGCACGTTGGTCAACGAGCAAAGAAAATTCCATTGAAGACCCGTCGAGTTCGAAAAGTCAAGCGCACTTCTCGGGCTCCTGCGAGCACTCGACGGCGTCCTGCCGTTGGTCATGAGCGTTCGAAGAGAACTGTTCGTGTTCCTCGCCAATAAGACCAACCGTGAAAAAGGGACAACCCTGCGGAGGGTTGGGTGAGACCATGGACGACCTAGCAAATCCGAGTGAAGAGCATCAAATGCTCCGAGAAATGATTCGTGATTTTACGCAAGAATTCGTTGAACCACAAGCCCATGAATACGATAAGAAGGAACAGTTTAACATCGAATTGTTCCGTGAACTCGGCGAACTTGGCCTTCTCGGCATCACGGTTCCAGAAGAATACGGCGGATCAGGACTTGATGCAGTAGCCGCAACCATTGCTCATGAGGAACTTTCCTATTCAGATGCTGGGTTTGGACTTGCTTACTTAGCTCACTCAATGCTCTTTGTCAACAATTTGGCACAAAATGGTAGCGAGGAGCAGAAAGCACGAATCCTGCCCAAGGTATGTTCAGGTGAATGGGTCGGAGCAATGGCCATGTCAGAACCTGATGCAGGAACCGACGTTCTCGGATTGTCAACAACTGCAGAACAAGATTCAGAAGGCAATTGGGTTCTCAACGGCCGCAAGATGTGGATCACAAATGGCTGCATCGATGATGAAGGAACACCCGCAGACGTTGTTTGGGTCTATGCTCGAACTGGATACGATGACAAAGGTCGTGCCAAACTTTCGACGTTCCTTGTCGAAAACGGAATGTCAGGTTACAGTGTTGGCCAGAAGATCTTCGATAAGACAGGAATGCGTGCATCAAATACAGCAGAACTCGTCTTTGATGATTGCATCGTTCCAGCAGGGAACCTTGTTGGCGAAGAAGGTGGTTCGTTGATCCACATGATGGGCAATCTTGAGATTGAACGACTTACGCTCGCAGCAATGTCGCTCGGCATCGCTCGACGTTGCTTGCATGAAATGAACAAATATGCTTCAGAGCGAGAAGCCTTTGGCGTTCAGATTCGATCCTTTGGACAAATGCAACGACATATTGCTGAATCCTGGGCCAAGTATCGAGCCATGCGTGCTTATATCTACGATACTGCAAACAACATCAAACTTGGTTCTGCAGGACAACGTCTTGATTCAGATGGTGTCAAACTGTTTGCTACAACTGCAGCAAAGGAAATCGCTGATGCAGCAATCCAGGTCATGGGTGGCTATGGGTACGTAGCAGAATACCATGTTGAGCGATTATGGAGAGATTCTAAACTTCTTGAAATCGGTGGAGGGACGCTCGAATCACATCAGAAGAACATCACCAGAGATCTTGCAAAAAATGGTGAAGCAATCAATCGATGAAGATTATTCTTCTTCTTGGATTACTGACTTCACTTCTTCATCAATGAAATCGATGTCCCCGTTGATAATTGAAACAACAACAAATATTGCTGTTGGCAATGTAAGAATTCCAAGAAGTGGGAAGGCGAATGTAAAACCCGTCATCAAACCTAGTGATGAGAAAAAGAGCGGTAGAGGTACGGTACGATCTTCATACTCGAGTATACTCAATTTCACAAGCCTACGAGGCTGTGGAGCATGCTCGGTCGTTCCCTGACCACTTTGCTAATTCTCTTCGTCAGACCCGATATCAGCACTTGCCTCAGATTTGATTTCAACCATCTGTGATTTCGTGACCGCTGGTGGCACCATCACATTGGAACCCATAGTGTTGTGTGCTTCACGCTCGAGTTTCATTGTAGCAATTTCCAACCATTTTGTGCGAATAATCTCATACTCTTTCATTTGAGTATCATACACTTCTTCCGCCTTCTTCTTGGCTGTCAATTCTAATCGGACAACAACGAGCCATAGGACTGCTGTTGATGCGATAAAGAAGTACTTGATGAAATCATATTCGCCTTGCGAACTAATATCGAATACAGAGGCTCGAATCATAATTCCAACCAATCCTGCGGTCCCTAGAAGCGCAAGGGTTGTAATCAGTAATTCGGTTGTATCTCTTCCAATTCTTCTACGAACTTTTGGAAGTTCAGGGGCCCTATCAAAGGTTTTTGGCATGTGTTTCACTCATGCACTAATGATATAATGATTACGTGAAGTTAGTCCATAGATTCATTCTTATCTTCCATTCCGACCATTTTCTTCGTCATTCTCCATGCAGAAGTGATCATGCTAACTCCAACAATTGCAGCAGATGCTAAGACAGTTGTCCATATCCAAGCACTTGATATCGTTGAAAGAGACTCCTCTGAAAGAAGCATCCCCATCATTGCTGCCATCGAAATTGCTAGCGAGATTTGTATTCGGTAGATTAACGGGACAGCGAGTACATTTCCAACTCTTGCCATCCTATGGAAAAGAAACATCGACCAGGTGAATACCCCTGATGTCCAAAGCGGCGTGCTCAAACCATATTTGCTCATCAGTTTGAGTTCATTATCTTGAACGTAACCATCAATTGCGAACATAGAAACTAACAGAAGTAAAGATGCTCCCAAGATGTTGAGGACTTCGACCAAAACACCACTACCGCCAAGAGGCCTATGTTCTGAGTTTTCCTCATTGAGTAATGGCTTACTGCTGGGGTCTATCGAATCCTTTGTAACGGCCTTGCCCAAACTTGTCAACCGGCGTTCTATCAAATCGAGTCGTTCACTCAATCGAATCATTTCTTCAACAATCTGAATTTGTGCTTCATTTTGTGAATTTAGTAATTCAAACTGTTGTGCATCAACCTCTGGCAGAATCATCATTGGTGGTGCCGCTTCAATGTAACCGTCATCTTTGATTTCGGATTTTAGCGATTCAATTTTTGCTTCCTTTTTCTTTCTTGAGCGTTCCTTTGATTCAACAACCTTGTTTTGTATTGCATCGGTCGTTGATTCAATTCCAGATTTGGTAGCAAGAGTCGCACGCTTCGAAAGGTCAGCAATTTGTGACTTTGTTTTTTGGAGAAAATCCATGATGGAGTTGGCCTGCTTTTTTTCTTCCACCATGCAACCACTACGCTGCGCTGATACATTAGAACTTCTCTAAAACTGTTTACTCAATGTCGTACCACACTTCATCTTTCAGGTCGTACCATGGATTTTCTCCAATGGCACTGTATCCGAAGTGTGCTGTCGATTCAACAAAATAGAACTGCATCGAGGCTTTTTCTCCAGCTCCATACCATCCATCTCCGGAATGATCAGCCAGGTAAAGCACTGGCCAGGCATGACCACCCCAATCTTCATCAGAATTTGATTTGACCATACCCAGCATCAAGGCAGCATCGTATCCCAATGCTTCAATGAGGCTGATGTAAAGTGCTGAACCATCCTCGCAATCTCCACCTTGCTCCCAAAGCATCTCAATGGGATATTTTGGGTATTCAGATTGTTCACCCGCATCATCGAGATCATAGACGTACTGAATATCACCGACAAAGGCGTGAATGAAATCTGCGACATCAAGGGCCGAAGTATAGCCTGCTTGATTTGCCATCGTTTGCAAGGTTGTTGCTAATTCAATGATGTAAGATGCATCAGGCGTTGAGAATCGAGCGTATTGTTCGATAACATCCGCATAGGTTTGGTAATTGGACCAATCGATAGAGTGATCAAGCGAACGATAGTAGACATAGGTTGAGTAATCTAAGTCCATATCCAATTCAAAGTATTGATTGTTGAAGTCCCAGTTATGCGTAATTCGAGTGATGCTACGACTATCAAAAGGAGCAATATCCAGAGCCAATTCCCCATCCCATCCGTTGGAATCTTGCGTACCATCGCCAATTATTTGGATTTCATTTAGCTGCGCAACACTATCAAATTGAATCACCAATCGTTCGTAATTGGAATCATCACTGATGTCCATTAAATCATCAGCGAACGCATCTGAATCCCATGCTTCAATCTCGATTTGATGGTGACGAATACCCTCATCCAAATCCAGATAGAACGACGTACTTACATCGGACTCTGTACCTGTTGATAACGACCAATACGAGTTTTGATCAGGAACACATCCCTCCGACATGTTATTGATGTAAACACAGAAATAGATCTCAGAATAACTATCAAAGTAATCCATTGCATCATGAACAATAAACGTTGAAAGATTCAGGAAGATGGCAGCATCTCGGTTCGGATTGACATCATAGGTATCGAGATAGCCATCATTATCATCGTCTGGATCTTGATTATCACCTATGCCATCACCATCAGAATCCTTCCATTCGTTTGCATCGAAGGGGAATTCATCTGGATTGTTTCCACTCTGATTGTCCCCATAGCCGTCACCATCCGTATCGACCCACTGTGTCTGATCGATTGGAAAGGGATCACCAGCATCAGACCATCCATCTGCGTCAGAATCCAAACATCCGTTTTGGTCTTGATAAGAATCCCCTGCTTCATTGTCACAATCATCTTGATTGTCGCCCCACCCGTCTTCATCAGAATCCAGCCATTCGCTTGGATCGAGCGGGAAACTATCGTTTTGGTCTGAGTAGCCATCCGCATCACGATCGAGACAACCAATACGATCGATGGTTGAATCTCCAAATTCGAGGGGGCAATCATCTTGGTTGTTGCCCAATCCATCACTATCGGAATCAAACCATTCATTGGGATCGGAATCAAAGACGTCAATGTCATCCGAATAGCCATCTCCATCCGAATCCTTGATGCTTTCAAATGGCGACAAACTTGGTGAAAGCAGGACAAACAGTAAGCTTGCAACAATCAAGATCGAAGGGATCACCGATTTGAGTACTGAAGATGAAATCATTTCTGCGCCTGGGGCGGGTACCCACTCCTGACCATTCCACAACCAATTACCATCATCGGACAAAGTCATGGATGCTTGTCAACTAGTTGTCCGTTAAAGATTTCGCCGACAGCGTTAGTATTCAACGGGAATAGGATCAAGTGTTCTCCAAATATACCAACATGCCATGGTCCTGTACGGCGCCCAACGTTTTGCAACCTCTTCGGCCTGTTCCATCGTTTCAACATCTGGAAAGAGCCGCTTAATTGCATTGACGAGTCCTATGTCCTTTGGACTATAGATATCTGGAAGTAAAATTGCGAAGATCATAACCATCTCAGCAGTCCATGGACCAACACCTTTGAATTGGACAAGGTGCTTCTGAATGTCCAATGTGGATGAAGTCGAGTACGGGTAATTGAGAAGTTCCTCAGCATCATTGGCCAATCCGAGAATGTAGCCACTCTTTGGCCGAGTTATTCCACATGATGCAATTTCTTCTTTGCTGAATTTCAGTACGTTCATTGGAGTTACAACACCAACCATCGTCTCAAATCGATTCCAGATACTTTCGGCTGCAATGACGCTGATTTGTTGGCCGATGATGGATCGAACAATCGTGTAGAAGAGATCGCCTCGCCCTTGAAGCCCTTCCGACCCGTACGTATGAATACACTCGCTCATGATTGGATCGTCTTCAAAATGCGCAAGGGCATCTTGCCACCATGTTGGTTCACCCTTGTGCATGTACCTCCCAGAAGCACAGGGGTTTTGAGTACTCGTCAACTGCCTTGACCATGCGAGAAGAACTTCTCACGCTTCTACAACTGAAAGATATCCCTCGAACAGGTTGGGTTCGAGCCGGAGTTGAAAATCCTGAGTCAGTAGCTGCTCACTCATGGGGAATGGCTCTACTCGCCTTGCGTATGTGTCCTGAACATCTCGATCTTTCCAAGGTTCTCTCAATGTGTCTGGTCCACGATGTTGCTGAAATTGTCGTTGGCGACCTTACACCACACGATGCTATCAAGGGTCAACAAAAGCATGAACTTGAACGAGCAGGTATGCTCAAGATTGCACCTCAATGGATTGACTTATTCGATGAATACGAGCAAGGAAAAAGCGAAGAGGCGCAATTTGTGAAAACGATGGATAAACTCGACATGGGCTTACAAGCTATGAATTATCAAAAACAAGGACTGGATTTGAACGAATTCATCACCAGTGCTCGCTCAAGAACAGACGAAACTGAATTCGCATCCCTGCTTGAATGAGGCCTACAAGCCGACAAGGACAAAAACAAGAACATCTGCCCACAGTCTACAGCCCGATGGTGTAGTGGTCCATCATGGTGGGTTTTGGTCCCGCCGACCTCGGTTCGAATCCGAGTCGGGCTACTTTCCACATACGCAACTTCATCAATCGCTTTCGTTTCGATTGAAACATGGCAATACAGAACATCGCCGTTCTTGGCGCAGGACAAATGGGTAATGGAATCACACAAGTTGCAGCAGCAGCCGGTTACAATGTGACCATGATCGATATTCAACAAGAGTATGTTGACAAGGGGCTAGCAACGATTGAACGCTCACTTGGAAAACTCGTTTCGAAAGAACGTATGACACAAGAAGATGCGGATGCAACACTTGCTCGAATCTCACTTTCAACTGACAGAGCAGACTGCGCTGATTGCGATCTTGTGGTCGAAGCTGTTCCTGAAATTGTGGATTTAAAGACCTCCATCTTCGCTGAACTCGATTCGGTCTGTAAGCCTGAGACCATTCTCGCTTCCAATACATCATCCATCTCAATCAGCACCATTGCTGATGCAACCAATCGTCCAGACAAAGTCATTGGGATGCACTTCATGAATCCAGTTCCAATCATGAAATTGGTTGAAGTTATCAACGGTGACAAGACCAGTTCAGAAACCAATGCTGCAGTCATCGAAGCATCTGAAAAGATGGGCAAGATTGCACTTTCTTGCAACGACTCGCCTGGATTTGTCTCCAACAGAATCCTCTGTCCAATGCTCAATGAAGCCATTCTTACGCTTCAAGAGGGTGTTGCAGAACCAGAAGCCATTGATGGCATCATGAAGTTGGGAATGAACCATCCAATCGGTCCGCTCGCTCTCTCTGATTTGATCGGTCTCGACACTGTTCTTCACATCATGAATGTCCTCTATGAAGGACTCAAGCAAGAGAAGTACGCGCCTGCGCCACTCCTCATTCAAATGGTCGAGGAAGGTAAACTCGGTCGAAAGACCGGACAAGGTTTCTACACGTACTGAACTCAATCTTGTCCAACAAGCTTGTAGTTGTCGGAGAGAGGTGTTGCACCTGTCTCCATTGAGATGATTTGTCCATCCTTGAAGCGCATGAAGGAAAGTACTGCCTCTGAATCAGAATCGTTGGCAAAGTGAACGATTGAATGAGCGACACCGACTTCATCATTTTCGAACAAGATTCGATCGTTTTCAGATGTAACGTGTCCAGAACCTGCAAATTGCATGATATCGGACTTGCCCATGGTCATTCCACCAACGTGTGGATTGAACACGAACTCTTCGTGAATGATTGCATTAAGTGCTTCAGTATCTCCTTTTTCCCAGGCTTCGTTGTATGTGGTAATAATCGACATGGTTACCGCTTGGCCATCTCCTGTATAAGCAGAATGCTCTAATTCAATGGAGAACATGCAATGGAACGAGTCTAAGCATACCAAAACCTATGCCTTTTTGGCAACATATGATATGTATGAAATCTCAGGTTGAGGTATGGTGAGGAAGCAAATTGTTGTTCTAACGCTGTTACTGCTTTTGTTCTCCATACCATCCTATGCAACCGAGGGTAAAGATACAGAGGTCGTTGAGAAATTCGGTGTTGGCTTTGATGAGCGAACCATTGCAGATTCAAGCGACTCCTTGAACGAGCCCAGGGATCTCGAATTTCATCCAGGCCGAACAAATGAACTCTGGATTGCAAACCGAGCAACTGACAGCATAACAATAGTCGAGAATACGGGCCTATCGAATCAAACATCACAGAATCGCATAGACTCGCACAGCAATCACTTCTTGGAAGAGGTGAGTGCGATTTCATTCGGAGCCTATCACCCAGAATTTGACTGGCAATGGGGTTCTGCACAAGAGACTGGAAATACATACTGTGGTCAGGCACCTGCAAACTATTTCATGGGGCCAACACTTTGGCCATCCTCTTTGAATCACTTTGCTGTTGAGAATCAAAACAACGGCAATGGACTTCTCGGTAGCCACATCGATATGAATCATGAATCTCCGTTCGGTGTTGGAATTGCGCATGATTATGATAATGTCTACTGGTACAATGATGGGTACTATGGAGAATTGGTTCGCTATGATTTCAAAGAAGATCACGATACCGGGCAAGACGACCATTCAGATGCAGTTGTTCGACGTTATTCAGAAATCAGTTTAACCCACTTCTACGGTATTCCAGGACACATGGTCATGGACAAATCAAACGGTATTCTCTACATCGCAGACCCAGGTGCAAACCGTGTTGTGTGGGTCAACACAGATGATGCTACAACCACATCAACAGACATCATGAACGATCCATCTCGACTTGAGCCGCTTGCAGAATACTCGGAAATTACGGATGTTGAATGGGGTGTTTTAGCGACTGGACTTAATCTACCATCTGGAATCGCACTCGCAGATGGACAACTCTTCGTGTCTGAAAACGGCAATGGAAAAATCGTCGCCTACGAGTTGGCATCCGATGGTAAAAGTGCCCTGCAACTCGACAAGATACAAACGACTGCATCATCCATCATGGGCCTAGAGGTTGGTCCAGATGGGCATTTGTACTATGTCGATAATGATCAAGATGAGGTTGTTCGAATCGACCCATACACAGACGAAGACGGTGATGGAGTCGGTGACGAGGTCGACAATTGTCCGTTGATAGCCAATCCACTTCAAGCTAATTTTGACAACGATTCAATGGGTGATGCATGTGATGTTGA
>JASLVI010000038.1 GCA_030741455.1 Candidatus Poseidoniaceae archaeon
TGAACGTTCTGCATCGACTCGGCGGGCAAGTGCAAGTGGCTTACCAGTATCCGTTGATTCCAATTGTGCAAGTTCTTCCTTTCGCAGTTCAAGTCCGTCTGCGATTCTATCGAGCCAATCCGCCCGTTCCAGTAACGATAGAGCAGACCATTGTTCCTGAACATGGGTTGATGCTTGAACTGCTGATTCGACATCTGCCTTGTTCGATCGAGTTAGTGTTCCAATCGGTTCGCCTGTTGCTGGATTGATGTTGGTAATTGTCCCTCCATCATGAGCGTCGACAAAGACACCGCCGATGAAGTTCAATGCGTTCATGGATTCAACTCCGAATCGTACATCCACCGATCTTGATCGGGGTCCCATTCATCCCAGGTAGGAATGGTTTCAAGGGCATCAAGGTAACGATTTGGAACAATTCCTGGAACAATGAATGCCTTTTGTCGATTCAAAGGGTAAGGGTTTCTCAAGTCTATACCAAGAACGCCAAGAATGGTTCGGGCGACGTACCATGTGGCTTGTGCATTCCAGCCATGAGCAATTTTGATGACGATACCAAGCCCTTTCGGATAGTCTGGATGTTCGATGGCGAGACCAAGCAATCCGTCCGCACCTTCTTTGGCGATGACCGACCCCTCACCGGCCTTGAGAATGGTTGAGTCCAATCGATTGAACCCACCGACAAGGTCAGGATGGCGCACCATTGCTTCCCAAATCCAATCGCTGTCTTTGTCACGAACTAAGCCAGCATAAATTTGAGCAAGTTCTGAAACGGTATTGGAAACGGTTGGCAGACCGCATCCATCTTTTGCGATACGTAATGGTGTCCAGTCATCGCCGAGGTAACGACGGATTTCAGCCATGTATGCTTCAAACACTTGGTGACTTGGCAAGGTGTATCCTGCTCGATTCCATCCTTTCTCCCTGCATCCACGAAGAATCGCAGCATGTTCGCCAGAACAAGTGTGATACCAACGACGAGGTCGACGTACTTGTCGACCGAATTGAATCAGTGGTACATCGAGTGGCGTTAACATCAACGGCCACTCAGACTTTGAAAGAAGAGATTGGGCAGCAGCAACGTGTTCCGTATCACCGTTATGGCTTGCTACAGTAATCGCTTTCTGCTCCCACGATAAATCAGCCAGTTCATTTACGAATGCCTTGAGCATGAATGGTTTCATCATCGACCTACCATAGCATAGGACATTTCCTCCGAATGAATGTATGACCTCATCTCCATGGCACCATGCAACTGCACCATGAATTGTAGTTTCAGAGACACCGTTCCTTCGATAATCAACCAAAGGCTCCCACGCAACATCACGCCCAGTAGGGATTCCCTCGACTTGTTCCCCGAGTGGTGAATGGGGAAATAATTCACTTCCTGGGCGGCCTGGTTTGACCGCCGAATGATTATGATGATTGATTTTCAACTTCATGCACCTCTGAGAAGTTCTTCGACGCGAGGTGCAACCTTACGCATGTATGCTTGCATGTTTCGACAAACTCGATCGCTATCATGATTAAAGAAATCAAACCATGCCATGACTCGATCAGCAGGGTGGAAACGCTCGACCAACTGTTGTGCAACATCTTCCACGTTACCGATAAGTGCATTTTGAGCAGCATTCTGAACCTTTGTTGGATCAATGGTACCTTCTAGTGCATTCCAATAGGCGCCAAGGGCTTCATCTGCTTCGCGATGTGCAGCCGCTCGTTGCTCTTCTGATGAGAGATCTGGTTCATCATTCAAGAAGACAAAACTCGTTCTTGGCATGTAGGAACGTTGCCATTCACCGCCATCAGCATGGAAGCATGAACGCATTCGTTCATGTGTCGCTTCAATCACTTCTGGCTGCGTAATCGATAAGTTGAACACGCGTACTGGGAGGATTGAATTCACAAACATCTGTGCATTTGGATCATGTGTTCCTGCAACAAGAACCAGTTGGTTTCGGTCAAAGGTATTTGGAACAATACGAAGATCTTCAAACACATAACGACGTTCGATTGAGATTTCCTCATCATCGGATCCATTGGCATCCTGAACACGTTGCCAATCTTCATCGCTTCTGAAATTTTGACGGGTCAATGTTGTTGAACGAATTGAATCAGAATTGACGACATCACCGCGAAGAAGACGCAGGAATATCTCGCTTGCTTCAAGGAAAATTTGGCCCCTTAGCGCTGGCCACGCAGCCTCTTCAACAGAATTGCGTGGAACTATTCCATATGGTCGTGCCATGAATTCAAAACGGCCAGCTGAAAATCCGACATGGAGTTTTCTCGAATCGTTGTTCACAGCAAGGAGTTGTAATGTATTGGCAAAACGCTCAGCTTGCGCGATTGGACCACCCGAGGCAAGGATTGAAACAACTGCGCTTCCGATTTCGATGTTCGTTGTTCGACGAAAAGATTCCATCGCAAGTTGTGGAAAATCAGTACACAAGCCTACTTCACCTTGCCAGTGCGGAACGACTGGTTTGCTGTTGGATTTTTGCGTTTCAGTTGAAAGGTGAGCCTGCGCAATCCATCCAACGCCGAAGCCCAATTCATCAGCAACCTCCAATTGTTGGAAGTAATTCCGCAGCATGGTTTGCTCATCAGGAATGTGTCCCGCTGCGTCAGGTGTTTGACTAATGGAAAAGAAGATGTCGTGTTCCATTCCCTTCCCCTCTTTATTGCCAACACGTCAAAGAACATAACCCGTTCGTCGCTTACGTTCGCTCGTGACCAAGTGAAGTCAAATCATGAAGCCGTTTCTTGAGGAGATCAGGGGCTCCAATACCGAGTTGCATGAACAAATGCATCGTGTCCGATAAAGCGAGAAGTGCATCATCGTAACGGGTTTCAATTTCAGCAAGGTCCGCAAGACCCCAACTTGCAACGAGATGCCCAGCAGGATGTTCAAGTTGTTTGGCAAGTTCAAGACTCTCTTGATACATTTCCGATGCAGTTGCAAGTTCACCAAGACTCGCTTGTGCATGAGCGACATCTGCGAGTGCTTCCATGTGAAGAACATCGTTTTTCTGAACAATGGCCAGTTCGAGACGACGCGTATCATGAAGAATTGCAGAATCCCAATCTTGATTCATTCGAGCGCATCGAGAAAGAACAGCAAGACCATAGATGATTCCGAGCTTATCATCGATTGATTCACGTAGCGTTAACGAGCGCCTCGCTGATGTTTGCGCTGCTTCAACATCGTCAATCGAAAGCAACATCAAGGCATGATGATGTAAAACGGCTGCAGCAAGTGGCGCTCCATCTTCAAGCGATTCGGATTGAAAAGCCAATTCTGCAATTGCATCGATTGAACCAGCATTTCGTTTGAGATATTCGAACCGAGCCCATCCCTTCTCAACATCATCTTCTGCAACGCGCTGTGCATGTTCAACCAAACGATCGAGTAATTCCATATCCCCAATTGATTCAACCAGTGGTAGTATTCCTAAAGCGAGTGAAGTATTGATTCCGTCAATCGACCCACCTTGGGTTAACATATCGATAATTTCTTTGGCCTTCTCCTTGGAGACTTCTTCTGCCATGTTGCCACGAGATGGATTCGCGTCAAGAACCTATGCTTGCACATGATTGGACCTTGAGGATTCATAACAGAGAAGCCAATCCAGACGCATGGCACGACATGATAGCGCTTTACAAGGCGTCATGCTCGTCGCACTGTTGATTCTCTTTCCTATGACGATTCAACTTTTGATTCATCAAGATGACAGCCCACTGTGGAAGACTGTCTATGTTGAAGTTGAATCGGATGAAGACGATGAGGAGACTGAAGCACGCTCAGAATCAAGAAGTCGGGAAGATGTCGCACGGATTGCCACGTTTAACATCAAAATTTTTGGTGAAACCAAAATGGGGAAGGCCGATGTCATATCAGAACTCGTCAACATTACGCTACGGTATGATATGCTCGTGGTTCAAGAGATTAAGGATTTGGACCAAACCGTTCCATACGACTTCTTGGATGCCATCAATGCTGAAGCGAATCAAACATACGCGCTTGTCTTGAGTGAACGTTCTGGCCAGCAAGAAGATGATCAAGGAAGCCAGGAACAGTATGCCATTTATTATCGAACGAGTCGCTTCCAAGCCGATTCTGCTTGGCTTCACAACGATTCAGAATTTGATCAATTCCAGCGTGAACCATTGATTTCGAACTTCAAATTACTCTCCAATAACGGTACTGTTCTCGAAGATATTGCCTTTATCACAGTCCATACCAAACCAGCCGATGCTGTGAATGAAACGGCTGCTTTACACGACGTCGTTGAAACGTACAAGTTGAATTCGACTGAATCTGATATTGTTCTTCTCGGTGATTTCAATGCAGATTGTAGTTATGCATCGACCTATGAGTTGAATCAACTTGAGATACGAAATCCAGATTATTTCTGGGTAGTTCCTGATTCTGCTGACACGACATTTTCAGAGAATACGCATTGCGCCTACGATCGCGTTGTTATGACCAGTGATGTGGATGGGCGTTTCTTTGGCAGATGGGGAGTTGATCGAAACATGAGTGACTCAGATGTGTCCGACCATTTTCCTGTCTGGTTTGACCTCGATATCAGCGAGGATGTGCTGGAATGATTCGCCGAGCGTCCATTCCAGGACGGATCAACATCATCGGTGAACATACGGATTATGCTGGCGGATGTTCACTTGCTTTTGCATCACCTCATCGATTGATACTCGAAGCAGATTTCAATCATCCATCATTCGAAGGTGATGAAACCGTCATGGCATTGTGGATGGAAGCTGGAGGCCCTCCTGCACGATTGAAAATCAATAGCACCATCCCAATCGGCAAGGGAATGTCATCATCGGCTGCATTATGTCTTGCCATTGCACTCTGTGTTCATGGACCGACATTGAAAAAACAAGAGGCTTGTATTGAAGCGCAGCGATTGGAACATGCTGTTCTAGGAACACAATGCGGCCTCTTGGACCAAATGTCGATGATGCATTCTCAAGAGGGGCATTACACATTCATCGACTTCTCAACACGAACAACATCGAGCATTCCCTCCTCATCCTCGTGGATGTTCAAACTCGTTGATTCGGGAATCCATCGAACCCTCAACACGCAGGATTATCGTGAAACTGCGACACAAGAGATCAAACAGCAACATGTTGAGAATGAAAACGCACGTGTCCATCAAGCGATCGATGCAAACAAGGAAAGACTTGGCCAAATACTGAATGAATCACATGAATCATTAAGGAAGATTGGAGTCAGTACGCCTGAAATCGATGACCAAGTCTACAACATACAGAAGATGAACGGTGTTCTTGGAGCACGAATGATGGGTGGAGGATTTGGTGGGATGATTCTTGTTTTGGTCAATAATGCTGAAATCCTTCCTGAAGAGGAACTTCTGGTTCCATCATCGCCTGGTTTCGTTGAAGAACATCTCTAACTTTTGAAGGCGTTCAGGCGTCCCCATATCCCAAAATTTTGTTGCATCGAGGTGAACGTGGATTTGATCCGCAAGCGCAGGATAAATGGTTTTCTCCCAAGACCATGCCCCCTCTTTCCCATGTGCCATAACGATGGATTTGCTCACTACCGAAGTTCCTGCTTCGTATCCATTGAATTCGCGGGGAGCATCGTCCTCTTTGGAATACTTCAGCAGACGGCCGTCCTCAAATTGCAGATTCATCACTTCATGTTCAGTCGTTACCGTCATGGTCAATGCCGATGATTCGTTCCTGTGATGTTGGACAAGTGGTGCATAATCGATTGGATGATAGTCATCGCCCCACAGCAAAATGAATTCATCTTCAAGGTGATCGCGTGCATTCCATAGAGCCCCACCTGTTCCGAGTTGTTCGGTTTCTTGAACAAATGTAAGGTCAAGACCTGCATGGGCAAATCCATCGAATTGTTCACCATGATGCCCGGTTAAGACAAGAACACGGTTGCAGCCCTGGCCTCTCACCCAATCAAGGATGTGGGTCAAAATTGGTTTTCCTCCAACTTCAATCAATGATTTCGGCTTGTGTTCGGTTTTCTCACCAAGTCGGGTTCCTAGACCACCGGCTAGGATAACAACTTGTGGCATACGGTGAGCCTTCGCAATTGAAGCATACAGTTCTCCACTCTTCCTTAGTGTTCGTTCCTGTGTTTCAAAATCAACATGATACAATCCAAAGCATTGTTCATACCCTTCAGCCCATTCGAAATTATCCATGAGGCTCCAATGATAGAAGCCCTTGATATCAAATCCATCCGCAATGGCCTCGGAAGTAATCTGCAAGTGTCTGCGAATATGTTCAGGACGCATATCATCATCATCATCAGCAACACCATTCTCGGTAACGATGATCGGAATGTTGAGTTGAGCAACCATCTCAAAGGCTCGCTTCAATCCTTCGGCATACATAGGATATCGGAAATCAGTTCGTTCTTCCCATGGACGTATCAACGGGTCAATCTCAACTTTTGTCGGCATGAACGGTGTTGCAAGCAAGTGTGTATAATAGTTCAAACCGATGAAATCACTGCTTCCTTTCAACCCTTCAACGGCGATGCTTCGAACTGCAGAAGGGGGTTTGAATCGACCTGTCTTCAACCCTTTAATCCAACAACGATTGAACATTCCATCGAGGAGGTTCGCTTGAAAACGATGCAAGGGGTTCCATCGCCGATAAGGGTCGAAAAGGTTGATGTTTTTCACCAATCCAATTTGTGCACGAGCCCCATTCTCCATCGATTTGAGTGTTCGATAACATCGAGCATGTGCGCGCATAAGATTGACGGAAACCATTCGAGTTTTCTTGAACGAACGTTGACCTGGAGGGAATTCTCCGAGTACATACCCCATTGAGGCATAAACAGCGGGTTCGTTGAGGGTACACCACCAATCAACTCGATCGCTCAAACGCTCAAACATTTTCGAACTAAATCGAATCCAATAAATGATGTTCTCTTCTTTTTCAAACGCTCCTAGGTCTTCCCACCATAATGGATTGGTGAAGTGATGCAATGTTATCATTGGTTGAATTCCACGTTCGAGAAGACGGTCAACGAGATCACAGTACCAAGCAATCGCTTCTTCATTCCAAACTCCCATTTCGGGTTCAATTCTACTCCATTCAAGAGAAAACCGATAATGCGTAACGTTGAGATTTTCGATAAGATCGAGATCTTGTTCCTTTCGATTCCAGTGATCACAAGCAATTCCACTTTCTTGACCGCTCTTCGATGTAGGTTCAAATCGGGTCCAATTGTTGGCATTTCCACCTTCAATTTGATGGGAAGCCGTTGCAACACCCCACATGAAGTTCGGAGGGAACGCTTGTCCATTCAACAATGCAGAATAATCGACGTCGCCCCAGTTTCGATGCTCTTCAACACCCATACAATCACTGACCGTCATTGCACGCGAGTCCAAGACCCATCGCTACCAACATTCCAGTATTGCAATTCTGTGCTTGCATCGACGTACCAACCTGTTTCGCCTTGATTTGTTCCAGGTGCTGCTTGCATAACCCCAACTTGACCAGCCTTCGTTGCCAATTCTTGACGTAAGTCTCCTGCGAGTTCAGGTTCTGAGTGGGTTGTCGATTCCGGTTCTGTAACTGGCGTCGATGTTTCAACATCGTCCACTTCATCATCAACGACGTCTTCCTCATCCACATCTTCATCCTCATAGTAGTCTTCCTCATCCCATTCTTCTTCCTTCGCATTTCCTCGACGAATGAGCACGACAATGACGATGAAAATCATCAATAAGAGAACGATAATGATGGAAACTGCCGTATTGGTTGATCCGAGTGCACCTCCGAGTAAGACCGATTCAACATCATAGAATTGTTGGGAAATCAATCCACTCCATGTGACTGTACAGGAACGATCTGCACCTGCTTCTTCAAGTTCGACTTCCCACGTATCTGACTTGACATGGCTTGCTTTACCTGAAGTACATGAAAGACTGGTTTGATCTGGATTCACCTCAACACGGTTGCCCTGTGAATCTTCGGCCCATACTGAAATGAGCGTCACCTCACCCTGACTCCTCGTCTCATTGACCATACTTGTCAAAACACGTACAGGTTGTCCTGGAACGATGGTCAATGCGATGGTATGTTCTGCATCACCTTGAGTGAGTCCAAGTGCAAAGGTTCCGCTCGTCATACCGACAAGTTGCCAGAAACCTCGTCCACTTGCAGAAGCATCAAACTGAACGAAATTATTTGAGAGCATTTCCACATCTTCCGCCGGTGCTTTATTGCCATGTACGTCGACGACTTCGACAAACAAATCAGTTGGAACACCGGCGACGATCGTAAGACCTGAATCACCATCAGTCACCAACGAATTTCCATTACCAGGAACGACATTAATACGTACAGCAGCGAAGACGCCGTCAGCGTTTGCGCGAACTTCCTGCTCACCTGTTTGCGTAGGATACCACTTTCCATCAGCCATACGGATTTCGAGTGTTCGATCAACGCCCGAAATCGTCCAATTTACATCTACATGAGGAATACTGTTCCCGAATGAATCCTTGAATTGTGGGTTGAAATCGAGATAGGAATCTGCTGCAACTTCAGTTCCAGACTCGGGTAATTCGATGAATGCGAGACGGCCAGGAAGGACTACATCTGCCCATGTAGCCTGATGAAGAATGCCCGTTGATGCATCAAAGTATGTGGCGCTAAATCGAATCGTCTCCAATCCCTTTGGCATAAACGAAACATAGGAATCGAAAATCTCAACATTCGCGTTTTCACCTTCTATTTTGGTGATGTTTGCCTCAACCTGCCAAACATTTCCGAACGTATCAATTGCCTCGTGAACAAGCGCAACTTGTCCACCTGCAACCAGACGATTCTGACTGAGGACCAAACGTGTTGAATCTGCTGAGCCATGTATAACCTCAACATTCAACGAAGCAGGTACATCTGAATCAACAACGTGCATACTGTACTGGCCAGCTTGTCCTGGCGTCCAATGCACCTCATTTCCAACTTGGGAGACGATTCCATTGTTCACCGTCCAATTTGCGATTGGTATTGGTACTGCTGAAGAATAGCCTTGTGAATCGGTGCGAATAGCATCGAGGCGGTATGCTTCACCAGAGACGTAAACCTCTTGTTCTGGTGAAATCTGGATTTCGACAATTGAAGCATCGGATGGAACAACTCGTATGGTACTGTTCCCCCAAATTGCACCTGCTCGTACTGAAAGATTCCATAGTCCAGGAGCGGATGCATAATAGAAGCCTACTGGTGTAATGGTTCCATTTTCAACGTCCCATACCTTGTTTCCAGCCAGTGTGTTGTTCATCTTTTGACCGTATGCGTCAACGAGGTCAGGGTAGAGTTGCAGACCTTGCCCACTACGCACAATCAAATCATCTGGGAACACAAATTCGTATGGATTTCCAGCAATGGCTTCCATTGTGACACGTTCTTCCAACTGATCGTAACGTGCAACTACTTCGTACAACCCTAATGACGGAGGTGTCCAAGAGGGTTCACCTTGACCAACATATGTTCCATCGACCGTCCAAACAACATCCATGCCTGAACGGGGATTGTCATGTGAATCGATCAGGTTTGCTTGCAATGTGAACGGATATTTTGCCCGAGGTTGCGCACTTGTATTGATTTCAATCGATTGACCCCAGCCGGCTTCTACGGTGACAATCACCGTATCATTGAATCCAGCATGCTCTGCGCGTATCGTTACTTGACCAGCAGACCATGGGAAAAAGAGGCCGCTCTCTTCGATGGTTCCATTGCTTGCAGACCATGTAATTTCACCATCGACAACGTTGTTCAACGCATCATACAATGTTGCTTCCATTTGCAAAACACCATCGGACGAAATCACGGTCGAAGGTGTGGAAATCACAATTTGAGCAGGAGGGCCTCCTGCGCTTACAGGAAGGGTTGCAACAATCGAAACAAGCAACAAGACACACAGCGATACCGCAGTACGTTGTTGCGTCATGCTCTCACCTAATCCTGCCACTCGTTCCAATCACTTTGACCAGGTTCTCGGTAGTACCATGTTTCATCTTCGCTTTGCGCCCATTCGGTTCCATCATCATCAACTCGACGATCGACAATCCAGCTGGTATCTTCCTTCTCTTCCTCTTCTTGAGGAGGAGGACCTGATGGGCCTGCGCCTGGTGCAGGTCCACTCGGACCCGGAGCCGGACCACTTGGGCCTGGTGCTGGGCCGGTTGGACCACGAGCAGAACGAGGTTCGTCATCATCATCATCGTCATCATACTCGTCGTCCCAGTCATCATCATCTCGTCCAGAACGAAGCGCCATAACGAGGAGCGCAAGTACAACCGCAAGGATGAGACCAATGAGAACTGCACCAATGTAGTACAACGTACCACCTGCAGCGAAGAATCCTCCGAAGGTCCCAGTTACTTCAATCTCTAGGTTTTCGCTGACCTGACCTGCTGAAACGGTAATGGTTTGAGGTCCAGAATCCAACGTGGTCACCTTCCAAGTTCCAAGACCTGTGCTTTCAACGGTTCCACGACCTGTTGCATCAACTCGAGCACTACTCGGTACAGGAATTGGATTACCAAAGGCATCGTAAGCGAGAACTGTGACAGTGATCGATGCTTGCTGTTCAACGGTTATTGCCGATAACTCAACATCGATGAAGTCAACAATCATCTGTGGTGAAATCTTCAACTCGAAGGTATTGCTTGCACCTGGAGTCGAGTATTCCAAGATGTGATCGCCTGCTGCAGATGCCTGATACGAATAAGAGCCTGTTGAGAACGGAACCGGAATGATTCGGTCCGAGGATGAACCATCCTCGACCCATTCCACATCTTGCGGGAACGTGTTCCCATCACTGTCCGTACCTGTGATGGAAATATCGATGGTTTCACCTGCATCTTCATCAAAGGTGTTGAGTTCATGGTCAAGCGAAACCGCTTCACCATGATAGACTGAAATGTCGACAGAACGTGTGTAATTGAAACCATCCGCATTTTCGACGTATGCCAGCATTCGGTAGTTTCCGACCGTTGTCGCTTCCCACTGATACCCATCGGAAACGAAGTCAGATGTTACGTCTGTGACAGCACCTGAATCAACGTCCTCAAACAACCATGTGAGTACATTGACGTTGAGTGGGTTGAGATCACCATCACTCAATGCCACGGTGAAATCGATCGATTCATCGGCACTGATGTTGTAGATTGAACCCGTATCTCCATTGGATGCAATCGTGTTCATCGTGAAGACCTGAATGATTCCTTCGGATACTTCCACATTCACAACCTCACTGAACAGTTGGCCGTTAAATGTGTATTCTGCACGTACAACATAGGCTGTTGCCGAGGCGAGGACCGGCATAAATTCAGTTTCATCCGAGAGTGGATACAGCAAGACGGCTTGATCGCTCCAATCAGGATGCGCAACAGTCCAATTGACGTCGATGGTCCAACGGTTGCCTTTTCCATCGCTTGCCTTTGCCTTGACAACGAGTGTGTCATCGGCTGTGATTGCAAATGTCATGTCACCGGCATCGCTTGAATCAACAATTAGAACCAAGTC
>JASLVI010000039.1 GCA_030741455.1 Candidatus Poseidoniaceae archaeon
TCCGATCTCCCACCGAGTAAGAGTGTGGCTGTGAACCCAGCGAGAATGGCCATTCGAATCAACGGAACGAATGCTGCTGACAATCGAATTGCTGAGCGGTTTGCTTCTCTGTAATCTGTCGAAAGCGATCGAACACGGTCGAGCTCTTTTGTTTCGTTCGTGAATGATTGAATCGTTGCCATTCCGGTCAAATCATTTTCAAGTAAGGCATTCAATTGACCAGCAGCTGTGCGGACATCCCGGTATCGTACTTCGAGTTTCTTTTGGTAAAGGAACGAACCCCACAAAATAATCGGGATTGGTAGAACTGCAAAGAGTGCAATTTCCCATGAGAGGTAAAGGAACACGGCGCCAACAACAATGACAGTCGTTGTAACTTGGAGTAAATCATTTGCACCCTTGTCTAGAAACCGCTCCAATTGGTTGATATCATCGTTCATAATCGCTAACAAATCGCCTTTTTGGTGCTCATCAAACCATGTCATGGATTGATTTTGGACATGATTAAAGGTTGTAATCCGTAGGTTGTGTTGAACTGTTTGAGCAAGATTTCTCCACAATACCGCATAAAAATACTCGAACAGCGACTCCAATCCCCATATGATGAATGTGGCTATTGCGAGTACAATCAATTGATTCCATGGATCGATAATTCCCCACTGAGCAAGGAGCGATTCTTCTTTCTGAACAACCACGTCGACTGCTACACCGATAAGTAGTGGCGGGGCTAAATCCCAGATTTTGTTGAGGATTGAACAAAGAATCGCCAGACGAATTTTTCCTTTTGGAGCATCGGAGCGAGAGAGAACGCTTCGAAGAGGCCTCTCAACTTCAACCATGAACAACGCTCTCTCGAAGCGGTATGTCAATTCTTGCTCCTGAATCATGAAATTCCTTAACAACTCTCTGCTCCAGACGTGATACAGCGGGTGCTGTAAGATGTGGTTGCATGAAGGACAAATGCTTCCAACTAGGGGGGGAAAGACACAGCATATTACGCTGATTGACCCCGATAAGCAATCCCCAGAAGTTGCAGCCCAACGAGCGTTAATTGCAGTTGAATGCGGGACCTCAGCCATCTTCATAGGAGGTTCAACAGACACGGGCAGCAGCATCGTCGATGATACGTGCGGAGCAATTCAGGAAGCCCTAGAATTAGCGATGTTCGCCTCAAGCCAACATCCCGATGCAGACGAAGAAACGTGGAACATCCCGGTCATTCTCTTCCCAGGAGGTGCACATGCAATGTCTGCTAAGGCAGATGGGATTCTTTTCATGATGCTCATGAACAGTAAGAGTCGCCAATTTCTCATAGGAGAACAACTCATGGGCGCCCCATACATTTCCAAAGCAGGACTTCAAACGATTCCTACTGGATACATCGTTTGTGCGCCAGGTGGTGCCGTTGGTGAAGTTGGTAAAGCAGAATTGATAGAATCTGAAGATACGGAACTTGTTGGTGCTTATTGTCAAACTGCAGAGATGTATGGTTTCTCAACCGTTTATCTGGAAGCCGGTTCAGGAGCATCTTCTCCAGTAAACCTCGATCTCATTCGAACTGCGAAAGCATCCATGAACTGCACACTTCTTGTTGGTGGGGGAATTCGAACACCTGAACAGATGAAAGCAGCGGCTGATGCTGGAGCCGATTACATCGTTACTGGAACGATCACCGAAGAATATGATGATTTACAACTACTCAAAGAGCGCTTAGAATCACTCATCGATGTCCTCTGACTCTTCATCGAAGAGGACAGGGTCGCCGCTACCGCCAGGTGAAGGAGGGCGCTTTTCATCAACATCCATTCCTTGTGGAAGTTCAGATTCTTCAATGGTCAAATCAACAGTCCCCCCCTCTGCAAGGTGCCGCATATCATCGGCAGTTGGACTTGAAAGACTTCGTTCCACATCTGGGCTGTTTGCATACGCATCTCGCTTTGCTTCACGGGCATCATGGCCACGCACAAGCGATAGCGAGTCAGCAAAGACTCTTCCAACAACTTCTCGAGTACGCTCGCCCCTTCGAACACTGTTGACTTCCTCCATCGCAATATCATTCTGCGATTCAAGCTCACGAATTTCCGCTACACGATCGGTAAGTGCGGCTTCAAGATCGGTGATTGTGAGGGACATTTGCTGAATTCGCTCATCACGTTCAAAGACGTCCGTATGTAATCGACGTTCTCGTCGTCGGAGCGATTCATATTCTCGATTTCGCTCCAATAGACGACGCTTCATCTCCTCGATTTGTTCGACGAGGTAATCATGCTCAGCCGAAACAGAGCGAGGCCCTTGCATAACGCGCTCAAGCTGTTCTTCAAGGTCGGCCAACCGCTTGTCCCGCGCATCAAGGAGCCCGCGCATCCGATCTGCAATATCACGCAAACGCTGACGTTCTTCTTCCAACGCATTGTTTGCTGCAACTTCAGCATCGTATTGAGCCGATTTTTGATCGAGTTGATTCTTGAGAGACCGGACTTCATCTGCAGTGACAGATGTCAATCCAGCATCAGCAGCCTTTTCCAACGCTTCCACCATAAGTCCCATACGACCTTCCATTTCTGCAATGACTTCATCTTGCGAGACGCTTAATGCGCGGAGTTGTTCAACTTCTTCATTCAACGCATCCTGCTGCTCTTTGGAAAGTGATGAAGACTGGGCATCAAGCTCCTGTCGAGCATCGTTCAATAATCGATCAAGATGGACAATACGAGCCTCAGCATCTTTCAACTGCTCCTCACTCTGATGCAGGCGTTGTATCTCAGGAGCAACCTCGTCTTCACGCTCTGCTAAATCAAGTTCCAAAACACGTAGGCGCTGCTTAATGGTGACAACTTCTTCATTTCGACGCCCGAGCTCATCCCAAGCGATGAGTACTTCTTCAACAAGTTGTTCAACAGGGTAGCTTTTCAACATACCCTCAAGAGCGGCTTTATCATTTCCAGAACTGCTTGTTTGCCCCCGAGAGGCATCAGGATTGGAAGCGCCGAGCGTCATACAAGGGACTATCGCAACTCAACCACTCTTGAACCTTCCCTGTCAATCAGGGCATAAAGAGCCCGATTTTGCAGTAAATTCTCCGAACCAAATCAGTTGATGGAGGTGTACATGTCATCAGGCATTTCACCAGCGAGCATGAGTGCACCTTCAGCGACCTTCTCAAGTGGGTTTTCAACACACCAGACGTTGACGTCGCCAATGTCAGAGATCTCTTTTGCAACACGATCTGCAAGACCTTCGATGAGTGAACCTCCACCGGAGAGGATGATGTTGTTTCGGAGAACTGGCTGATATTCTGGGTCGGCTTCCGCAACGATTCGCTTGATTGCGTTACCAACCTTTGGAATGAGCATTTCACATGCTTCTTGAATCAGGTCGCCGATATCGACGTTCTGACTCTTCCCGTCAACAGACAGTGAGACCTCAACGGTACGAACTTCACCGCCGACGTAGGAGGACTCTTCCTTCCACTTGCGAACCATGTCCTTTGTAATTTGAGCACCGGTGAACTTCTTTGCGACGAGGTTCATCAACTCGATATCGAGCCAATCTCCAGCTTCTTGGATGGTGACCTGATCATCATCAGTAGGGAAGGTCCCATGAATTCGAGCGATGTCTGTTGTTCCCGCTCCAACATCAACGACGATGGATCCGCCAATTTCTCCAATGGCAAAGGCAGTAGCGAATGGTTCGGTAACGACCATGATCGCATTGACTTGCCCACGCAGGGTTGCAACGAGGTTGCTCTTGTCTGTGAATGAAACGTGACTTGGTGAGCAAATAACACCGAATACTTCGTCGAATTCTTCAGGGTCAACTGTTTCGATAAGGTGAGAAACGAACGCCTTTGCAGCAGCAAGGTTTGCTTCATCGTCTTGTGCAACTCCAGCAGCCATTGGGCGGTAGAGATTGCAAGCCAACTTGTTCTTTAGAGCGTCAGCACCAAAGAGCACATCTCGCTTGAGGAAGTTACGTGCCACAGGGTCTTTTGGTCGTCCAACAACAGTCTCAATTGAGTGCATAGCACCTGCACTTGATGCAATAGTCGACTGAAACGTTCCAAGGTCAATTCCAACATATAATCGTCCGCTCATTTAACACACCTCTCGGATAAACAGGCGTGGATGCCATAAGGTTTGAAGATAGCCCTTGATTAGAATGAAAAAATTTAACCAAAATCAACTCTTTTCATCGTTGAAAAATCTTTGAAAAACAATCGAAAGAAGAACTGCTAAACCGAACGAAGTGGCTATTGCTACGTAGATCATCGAGTCGAATCGCTTGCTCTCTATTTTCGTTTCAGTAATGGGTGCATGGATTTCAAACTCCTCAGAAACATAGGTTGTCGATGAAGGCGAAGTCCAAAAACTCGAGTTCAAATCTTGTGCGTAAATGGTAACCGTCCAGTTTCCATCCGCTGATAACGGAAATAAATCGTTCAGAACATTAACAGAACACGTATTCCATGAGGCATTGTCAGACGTGATAGTACAAACTGGAACCGATCCAGGCAACCCCCCAATTCGTTCAAGCGACACCGTGACATTCACTGAGTCGATATCGATGACGGAGAAGAGAATTGTTATGCTCTCATTATCGTGAGATTGTAGGATTGATTCATCCAAAAAGATTCTTGGCGATTCATTTTGTTGGGCACACCCAGTTTCAATGACAGGAGTGCCGGTGGGAGTTGAGAGGCAAGAATCCATGTCGTCTTTAACACCGTCCTCATCTAAATCATCGATGCAACCATCCTCGTTTTGATCCCAGCCAAGTGCACTGATGAATGGGCAAAGATCTTCCTCGTACGATATCCCATCCCCATCCCCATCAGAGTGGTTCAATGGGTCGATTTCTACGCCACGTATCGCAAGACCAAAACCAAGCCGGTCCCCTTCAATCCCGAGCGTCCCTGGTTGATTTCCAGGGGTGATGTATCGGCCCGTAACGAGGACATCAACGTAGTCGATGCCTTCCAACGTGGCCGCATCAAGGTGAACGCCAACCGTTGTTTCATTGGTTGCTGGGAATGCTGATGTGTTCATGTGGTCTGCAAAATCATAGTAGAGCATTGAGCGCCCGTCTTGGCGATAGTCTTCTCCTACTGCAAACCGACCGTCGGGAAGCCGAACCATGAGCTGGACATCATCGATTATGTGGGGTTCTGGTTTCGCTTGGAAGGAAAGACGTATGTCGAGCGATTCAGTTTCCTGGAGAATAAAGCGCTGTTGAAAGACATCTCCTGTTGAAAGAAACGGCCCCATCGCACCATTTCCATCCCAGGTATTGTTCATAAGATATTCAATCGGCATCCCTTCTCCGAAACGGTTAGAGAGATGCGAAGAAGGAGCATCGCTGTTGAGTCGAAATGAATCATGAATCCATACATCTGAGGCAGGACGTTCGCTCGGTGAACCGAGCGAGTACAATTCATCAAAATCAACCAATTCACTAAGATTTAGAACGCCCCATCCATCGTAATTATTCGGAACTCCTGCACCACCTTCTCCGCCGTTTTGATACGTGTCTGATAGTGGTGTTGTTGAAAGGGCTAGAAGCGATTTCATCATTGGAGCAGAAGGAACAAAACCATCCCCAAGCAGAACTGTTCCTTGTGCTGGATCGGCTTCAAACCATGGCGCACGATTTGCTAAGTTGTGTTCAGTTAACGTTTCATTATGCCCAGTTAACCATCCTTCTTGGACCATTTGTTGAACAACACTTGCGTATGTTGCGGCCATTGGTGTAGACATACTTGTTCCACTCAGGATATGTTGCCCAGCATTGTATGAATCTGAGACGCCATCGGAACGAGCGGAAACAATGGACACTCCAGGAGCGAGAGCAAAGATACCTCGCGTATCCGCTTCAGTTGGGCCATGTACGGATGCCATCCATCTTTCTGTCTCGGCATCCTTCGTAGCCGCTCCAATAGCGATGACATTACGAGCATTCGCCGGCTCCAAAACAGAACCTCCATTGTTGCCAGGAGCAATCAGAGGCAGGGTCCATGGAAACTCTCGAGTAAACGCATCGAAGTCCCCTGAGCGTAATGTGTATTCAGTGGTATCATCTCCCCACGAATTTGAATGAAGATAACCTCCATAGATAGCTGATTCAGCAAGAAGAAGATCAACATCTGGTGGCTGCCACCCTTGGTCGGATACAATATCTTGAACCACAAGCCGAGAATCATATCCAAGCGCCATTATCGAAGAGGGATTGTTCTCTCCAGTAGCGACGCTAAATGGATGGCATCCGAGAATTCCTGCAGTATGCGTACCATGGCGATAATCGGCATGTCCCGAATGATCCCAATCATCGATTGTTGTGTTCACATGCAGTAATTTCCGATGATTCGTTCCAATTTCTTCTGTTGATATGTTTCGAAAACAAGAGTGGTCTGAATCGATCCCTGTATCTGCGACACCGATAACAACATTGGAACCATTAAGGCCAACCTTCCATGCTGTTGGATGAGAACTTTCGCTTACACCTACCATTTTCTGAGCAGATTCGAGATTTCGCCCAACCGTGTCAAGTTGTGGTTCAAGCCACAATATTCCATGGAATTCACTGAACCATTCTGTGCTAAATTCAGACTCCCAAACAAAGATTCCTGAGTGCAAATGCCCTCCACGTATCGCCATTAATGAAGTTCCGATAAGATCCGCAACACCTGTCTTCACCGAGGCAAGAACATCCGCTGGTAAATTCGGTTCGAAAACAATTCGCACGTCTTGACCTACCTCTGGAATGGATTTCCAACCAACCATTGGCGAATTGCCTTCAAATGCTTGTGGATGCTTCACTTCGGAATTATGCTTCCATACAATCAATGACGATGGGTCGAGCAGGCGTAATGGTGTATATCCAAAGGATTCAAGTGCGCTCCAATCCTTTTGCATCCAAACCTCATCAGCAAATCGATGGAGAACGACTTCTTTTCCTTCGTATGAGTGCTCATCGACCAACACCTCAAGAGGAATTGGTGCTACGAGCACGAACAAGGTCAACAGAATGCTTCGCACATTTACCCGCGGCTCTTCCATGTTGATGAAACACGCGATTCCAACGCCCAACCATCGCGTTTAAATCAAGGAACGAATCGCGTTGAGAACATGAAGGCCTTTCGAGTAGATGGACAAGCCCCGTTCGGTCGCCTCCGACAAAAGTTCACGTTGGATGTTGTAGCATCCTCCAAAGCAGATGCTGAACATCGAGTTTACTCGATTATCGGGTCTCGTCACAAGGCTACCAGGCGCTCCATTAACATCGATTCCGTCTCTGAAATCGATCCCCGAACATCCCAGGAACCTTCCGTCATTCACTACTTCCGTGAAGAGATTGCAGCTGCAGGCGGAACCATTGCCCCGGTTAAAGAAGAAGAGTGAATGCACCATCGCCGCATTCATGAAGGTCGCACCACAGGCATTGTTGAGGCGGTCTTTTGGAACAATCAGAACTTCAACGAACAGCACGGCTCGTTGAAATGAATCGAGAACGATTCCACGAAGTCCAAGAACGCATCGAACAAGTCATCAATGTTCTTGGCGAACACGATGTGACAGCAACGATTCTCGAAACACTTGCCAAGAAGGATTACGACTCTGAAATGAAGATGCATGTTTCAATTGGAGCTGGCGTTACGCTCACCTGCCAACATCCAGGAGGCGGGGAAGGAACCACAATCGTAGATTTGGGAAGTGGCATTTTCGGAGAACGCTCTTGGTCGGATGCCGCTGCATTAACCCGTGAACGAATGGAAGAGCTTGGCTCCCTCCTCGAAAATCTACAATCCCAAAGCCAGCAATTGGAAACGACGATCTCTACACTGGCTCAGGCGTTTACAGCTGCTGCTGAATCACAAACAAAGGCAGAACCTCCTTCAGAACCTGAGCCGGTTGAACAGGAACCAGTTTCAACTGAACCACCAAACCCGAAGCCGAAACGACGCCGTGGCGGCATGTTTGGAAATGAATTGACGTTGGACGACTAGGTGAGAACATGGGCCTTTTTGACCGATTCAAGAAGCGCGTCCAAGAAGTTGCTGAAGAAGTCGACTCCGAAGCTCTAACCGCTGATGCTGACTCACAAGCAGGAAAGGCTGCAATCGAAGTTTCGAAGCACATTGAAGAAGATTGGGAAGAAGATATCGCAGAAGAAATCATCGAAGAAGAACCTCAAGCAGAAGCAGCCGATGATGATTGGGACGATTGGGATGATGAGGAAGAAGACGAAATTCAACTTCCTGTCGTCATGTCCAAAAAGGAACGAAAACGCCTTGAAAAATTGGAGAAACAACGCCAGAAAGAACTCAAGCGTCGAAAAGCAACAACTGTTGCGAAGCCAAAAGGATCACGTGTTGATCTATCGATGATGCGAACGACAACTGGTCGGCAATTGGTTGAGGTCAAATCAGCACCGCGCGGTTCATCACAAACTGCAGACATGGAGACAGAATCAGGAGCAGTTTCCATCGATCTTGGCGGCGGAATTGTTGAGCATGGTGGCCGAATTATCAAGCAAGGTAAAGTGCTTGATGACCTGCTTGAAGAACTTGAATGGATGCTTCTCGAATCCGATATTTCAAGCGAGGCCGTTACATCCGTTCTTGCTGCATTACGAAAAAGCCTCGTCGGAGCTAGGCTCCGACGCGGTGCAGAACTTTCCAAAGTCTTGGAAGCCGCTCTTAAGCGTGCTTTGAGAAACCTTCTTTCTGCTGGTTATTGGGATTTTGATGCTTCGGTCCGGTCATTCCTTGAGAAAGGTGATACGCCAGTCGTCATTATGTTGGTCGGTGTTAATGGAACTGGAAAAACAACAACCGCTGCAAAGATTGCACATCGACTCCAATCAAACGGCTATTCAGTTATTGCAGCAGCAGGAGATACATTCCGGGCAGGGGCCATTCAACAATTGGAATCGCATTGTGAGAATCTTGGTATTCGTTGCATATCGAGTCAACGCGGCGGCGATGCTGCTGCGATTGCTCGTGACGCGATTGAATCTGCAAAAGCAAAGAACATCGATATTGTTCTTGTCGACACGGCTGGCCGAATGCAGAATAAAACCAACCTCATGAAAGAACTTGAGAAGGTCCGACGCGTTGCCAACCCCCATCTTGTTCTCTTCGTTGGCGATGCACTCGCTGGTAACGACGCCGTCGATCAAGCAAAGATGTTTCAAGAAATGATGCGGTTTGATGGAGCGGTTCTCTCCAAAATGGATACGGATGCGAAAGGTGGAGCGGGGCTTTCGATTGCCTTCGCTACAGGTCGGCCAATTGTCTTCGCAGGTATTGGACAAGGATACGATGACCTGCTTCAGTTCAATCCAGATTGGTTGTTGGATGAAATGTTCTCATGAGGTTTGATTATGTTTCATGATAAAGAAACCGAGACGTTCTTCACCGTCGTTCATATGTTCCAGCGTTCAGCGATGGCAAATCTTGGTCTTCTCGAACATCCAGAAGGAGGATTGAAATTTAATTTCTCAGAAGCAAAGGACATCATCGATATTCTACGTATGTTGCAAAATAAGACCCAAGGGAATCTCGACGCTTCAGCTGAATCGATGTTAAAGGGTGTAATCAGTGAATTGCAGATGCAATTCATGCAAGCCCCAAAGCGGAAAAAACGAATGGAAGAGGAAGAAGCCAACATGGAGAATGTCCGTCAAACCTTCGAAAATCCGCGACAAGCTCCGGTTGAAGATGTTACGAGCGAAGAATGAATCATCTGAGCGTTTTTCATCGGTTCATTGATGAGTCAGCAATGGTTCAGAAGAAATGGTCGCGATGTCGTACGTTAGTGAAGTCTCATCAGATGATGCTCCAACGGTGTTGATTGTTGACAACAATCAGATGTCGATTATGCGTTTGCGTGAAGTGTTTAGAAAACGAGGTTTTGCTATTGAGGTCTGCGAGGACGGCGATGTCGCAGTTGATGAATACATCAAAATCGATCCAGAACTTGTAGTTATGTCACTTGACATTCCTTCGCTCGATGGACACCTTGCAGCTCTTGAAATGCGCGAGCACGGAGGCGACTCACGAATCCTTTTCATCGCTCCTAACCGCCTATCAGAACTCGCAGTTCACGCAACCTATTCTGCTGGAGCAGTCGGATGGCTTGCAAAACCAATCACGCAAAGCCAATTGGATACTATTTGGGACCAGGTTCTTGGACCGATTCCAGAAGCACCAGGCCTCGAGGATTTGGATGAATTGTACCCTGAAGATCGGATTAAACCCCAACCGGATGAGATTGAACTTCCACCAATTGCAGAATTACCTCCTCTGGAGGCACTCCCAGAAATTACAGAATTACCTCCAATACAGCCCGTAAATCAATCAACTTCACGTCCAAAGAAGAAGGGCCGCAAAATTCTCATGGCTCTCTTCCTCATCATTGGTGCAGGAATTGGCTTTGCGTATCAACAAGGCCATCTTGATTCACTTGTATGATTGATGTTGCACTTGAATAGGTTGTACATATTGTCCAGGAACCTGAACGATTTCACCTTCCATAATCGTTGAACCTAGAGGCGCTTGAATCACTTCTTCACGCTTGTAAGTACTTGTTGTCAATAATGCAGGATCGCCACGTTGAATTTGACGATCGAGTTTACGGGCGTTCCAATAGCCCCAATACAACAATCCGAGTAAACCTGCTAGGAATATGAGGCCGATGATAAAAATAAGAGGTTGCATGTTCAACGCTCCAAAAGCCCTTTCCAAGATGCTTCAGCATAAGCTTTCGCAGCGACGACAGGATCTTCAGAACCATGAATTCCTGAACCGACAATAATGCAATCAGATCCGGCCATGATCGCCTCGTAAGGATCGCCATATCGCTGACCCATTTCACCGTCACCAGTTGCGATGTTAACTCCCGGCGTCCAGATCATTTTCTCTTCACCGACCATTTGTCGCAATTCTCGAACCGAATTTGGATTTGAACCATTACCAATAAAGCCGAATACACCCGGATGCTTCCGTCCTGCTTCGACAACGGTCGATGTATAATCTGGGTTGAGAAGATTGCCGCGACTTGACATTTGAGCAAGCAGTAGAACGCCCCCTTCTCTTGATGCATCCGCCCATGCGGACTGCAAACCATCGACAATATCAGGCCCGCTAATGAGGTGTGCGGTTACCAAATCACTCCAATCTTTAATGGAATAAATTCCTCCCATCTGTTTTCTCGAAATCTTTCCGATATCTGCAAATTTCCGGTCTTCAAAAATCAACAAGTCCAGTGCTTTAGCACGTTGACAAAATAAGTTCCATTCTGCTTTATTCCAATCATCGATAAGATCGACATGCGTTTTGAGCGCTGCAATCGATGGTCCAACAGCATCCAATAACTCAAACAGTTCGTCCATTGTGTATTTGTCTGCAGCAAGGCAAACAAGACTCTTCTTTCGGGTCGCTACTTCCATGAAGGTTTTTGCCATGGGCAAAACTGAGGCTTGCCAACGCTCTTTCCACGCATCACTCGCCTCCATG
>JASLVI010000003.1:0-14375 GCA_030741455.1 Candidatus Poseidoniaceae archaeon
GGATATTCGGTGACCGATATCAACAGAATTGGAAGCAATCAAAAGATTCGGATGGCGATGGCATAGGTGATAACTACGGTGTGGATTGCTGTGATGCAATCTTTGGTCTATCGGGAACTGTTGAGACGAGCCCAGGTGATAAATTCCCATTCAACCCACGCCAGTACAAGGATTTCGATAATGACGGATTCGGGGATAACGAATCTGATCTCCTCACCGGTGATTTCTGTCCTTGGGATTTTGGAACCTCCTATCGAGATCGTAATGGTTGTCTCGATACCGATGGCGATGGAGCCAGCGACCCCTCCAGCATTGGTGGTATCAACTGGGGTGTTGATCAAGGTGCAGATATGTGGCCAGACGATCCAACACAATGGGCAGATAGTGACGGTGATGGATACGGAGACAATGGTACGATTGGAGCGACCAATCCTGATTTCTTCCCGAACAACATCGCAGCAGCTGAAGACAACGACAGTGACGGCTATCCTGATCGTTGGACCTCTTCATACGATGGCTCCAATGCTTTGGGATTGATTCTGGACGGTTGTCCTGGCGTGTTTGGAACTTCAACCAATCCAGTACCAGGTTGTCCTGACAGTGATGAGGATGGATGGGCGAACACCGATGATGCATTCCCGCTTGATTCAACGCAATATCTCGATACAGATAACGATGGATTCGGAGATAATCCTGAAGGAAACAACCCTGATGACTGTCCATATCAATTCGGTGTAGCCGATGGTACCGATGGTGATGGCTGCCCTCTTGTTAATACAGACGATGCAGATGGGGACGGCGTCTACGATGATGTGGACCTCTGTCCAGATACGCCATTGTTCACACAAGTGGATGCTGATGGCTGCGCTAATTCCCAACTCGACGATGATGATGACGGAATTTCGAATGCTGATGATCTGTGTCCAATGACTGCTACATCAGCCGTTGTCGATGCTGATGGCTGCAGCGATGATCAGTTGACGCAAGATACCGATAACGATGGTATCTATGATCGATTCGATATCTGTCCCGACTCATCAGGTTCAGATGTCAATGCGGAAGGATGCGATGAATTCCAACGCGATACGGATGGTGATCTTGTTGTCGATGCGAATGACGATTGTAATAACACCTTATCTGGAACACCTGTGGATGAATTTGGTTGTGAAGACGAATCGGCTTACGATGTTGATCTTGATGGCGACGGATACTTTGGAGAATACACCTATGACATCGATTCCGAGACTGGTCTGAGAATTAACCAAGCTGGGGATCGCTGGCCTTTGGACAATACCCAGTGGTTCGATACGGATGGTGATGGCTATGGTGACAACTATCCCGATCAATTATACAATTCTACATTAAATCAGAGAACGGTTGGAATATTCGTTCAAGATGCCAACATTTCCGATTTTTGCCCATTAGAATTTGGAACCTCCTCACTCGATACCTTTGAGATTGGATGTGAGGACGATGGTGATGGTTGGGCAGATAACTTTGGCCGCGATAAATTCCCTGGCAATCCTACGCAATGGTTTGATTCTGATGCTGATGGCTACGGTGACAATTGGGGTGACAAGGAATGGAACGAAAGTCGAGATTCATCATGGCCAGGTGAATTCGTTGAAGGTGCGACGCAATCCGATAAGTGTCCTGACACAAGATCAGGTGCAGAAGTCAATGAATTCGGTTGTTCTTCAAAACAATGGGATACTGATGGAGATGGCGTCGTTGACTTTGATGACAATTGTAAGGAGACGCCAAAAGGTCCCGATGGATACGATGACGGCTGCCCATTGCCGAAGTCTGAAACCGATGATGAAGCCACAATGATTCTTGGCATGACATTACCGGTGTTTGGTGGTGTACTTGCTGGAGGAATTGTTGCTCTCCTCGTCCTTATACTGATTCTTGGGCGTATCCGTAACCGAGGTTATGATTACGACGATGATGACGATGATGAAGACTTCTTCGATGATGACGACGATGATGACGATTTCTTCTCATCGTTCCAAAGCAAACCAATGCCTGCTCGTTCAACGCCTGCTGCTCGAGATTCACCGTCTTCGAGTGGGCCAAGTCGAGGACCTGCTGGCGGTCCTCCACCATCACGTGGCCCATCTGGTCCAAAACGAGGTCCTCCAGGTTCCTCGGGCGGTCCATCGCGAGGACCACCTGGACGTGGACCTCCTGGTGGAGCAAAACCTGCATCAACGCCTGCTCCAAAGAAAGCTCCTGTCAGCAGAAAGATCGAGGCTGAGCCTGAAGAAAATACAGGCCCTCAAAAGAAGGTTCGTCGAGCGAGAATAGAGGTTGATATGTCGCTCTTTGAAGACTGGCAAGCAGATGATCGAGATGCTGCTGTTGATTGGGTTCTTAGCGAACTTGCTGAAGGTGAGCAGGAACGTTCCATGTTGATGCAACTGCAGGGAACGGGTTGGTCAGCACAACAATCCCGGGCGATTTTTGACTTAGCACGCAATCAACAATAGGAAAACCAACAGCAACCTCAAAAATAACACTCAAGTGGCGGATAACGGAGGGAGTATGATGTCAGAAGGAGTACCAGAAGGAGCCTCACTTCCTGAAGGTATTGAGGTCGATGATGCCGCCGCCTACTTCGGTGTCATTGAGTCATCCGATGTACTCCAACAAATGATGTCAATGGATTCCAAGCAAGCGCTGTCAAAGGCGCTTGAACATCTTGCAGATATCATTCTACGTCCTGGAGAATTTGATTTTGAAGCTGCAAGTGAGCGATTGCAGTGTGAAGGCGGTGAAATTTACTTCCTAATCTTCGGTCATTTGAATCTCATGGCATTACCCGACCCATTGTTGCAATTTGCTGGTCAGCCTGATTCCACAGGTGCGAACAATTCAGCACATCCGCTTGCAACAGCAGAAGTGGTTCAAGCGCTCACGCCATTGTTTGATCCGATGCAATTCCTGAAGATACTCGCTATTGCATATGCCACAGGAGGAACCTCAGAAGTCGACCGTTATCTCAAATCGATTGAAGAGCTTATGCAAAACCCTTCCGAGAATGTCGAAAAGATGCAAACGATGGCTGAAGAATTGAACAGTTCCCTCGATGTCGCAGGACATGCCCTTCCGATGGCGATGTTTGCAAGCGAACAAGCACAACCTGCTGAAATTGAGATGGGTGCGATAATCGAGCGAAAAGAGCCTGAACCAGCTCCAGAACCTGTTACAGTTCCAACACCGGGACCAGAAGTTGTTGAAGAGCAGTCTGAACCTGAAGTGGAATCGGTCCCTCTTCCTACTGAGTCGGTTCCATTACCAACGGATTCTGTCCCACTTCCATCTGCTGGTTCCGTTCCTTTACCCGCTACAGAAATGCCAACAGAAGAAGCGGAATTCAAGAATGAAGTCGAGGTTGATTCAGCTGCTCAAGATGCCTTTGCTGGTGCTTTTGGATCACAACTTGTTGCAGAAGCGCCACCTGAACCTATGCCTGAGCCTGTACCTGAACCAATACAGGAAGTAGTCGAAGTAACTCCAGAACCAGTCCAAGAAGTGAGCGAACCAACTGTTGAGTCAGAGCCAGTCATTGAGCAACCCGTCGAAGAAGAATGGGTAAGCGATGCAGAACGATTCATTGCCGCAGATGTTGATGAATCAGGCAGTCTTTCGGTCGAAGAGTTAGCGGTTGCTGCCAATGTTACAATGGAAGAAGCTGAAGAGATGCATAGTGCTGCTGATACGGATGGCGATGGTGAGGTTTCCCTCTCCGAATTCGTATCATCCGATGCAGCACAAAAAATGTCATCTTTGCCGCGTCCAGTCGCTCCAGTTCGTAAACCAATTCAACAACAACCACGCCAACCTGCGCAACAGCAACAGCAACAACCACAATCACCTGGAGTTGCAGCACCTCAAATGGGTTGGCAACAACCTCAACCACAACAACCAATGGTACCTCAACAACCAATGGCACCTCAACAACCTTCGATGAATATTCAACCGACCATACGATCAGGTATCCATTGCCGAGGCTGTGGTATTGGATTGGATCCACATTGGCGATACTGTCCTGTTTGTGGTAACATGAACATGAGTGCACATCGTTAACCATCGTTTGGCATAAACTCACCAGACTCGGTGAGACATGTATCATCCAGCCAGACAGATGGTTCGGCTAATACGCCAGAAATGTGAATGCCCGCATTCGAACTTCCTCCTAGTCCAGAATTATCTCCAATTGAGAAATAACAACTGCCCATCCGTTTTTCATCTTCGAGAACGTTTCCAACAAGTCGAGCATTTGGATTCATGCCAAATCCAAACTCAGCAACCGTCCAAACGCTTTCACGATCTTTTGTTTTCAGCTTCTTTGCCACTTCTCCATATGCTTGACGAATCGTTGCAGCTAAACTTCCGCCTTTGACATCAATCACCGTTCCATCTTCAACAATCAATTCTACAGGTTCATCGATCAGTGTTGAATCCCATGAACCATCGATAACAATTGTACCGTTCATCGTTCCTTCCTTTGGAAGGATGAACACCTTGCCTGCAGGAAGGTTCGTCAACATTCGTGGCCGATTGCAAATCCCATTATCATCCAGCTTCCAATCTCGCCAATTGACTTCAAAGGTGACATCCGTGCCAGATTCCGATTTGACGTTGATAATTCGTCGTCGCCGAAGGAAATTTGCAATGTTGGAGATTCTCCGCTTGACCTCTTGGAAGTCAGATGTCATACCTCCTTCCGTGTACAATTCAAAGGTCATTCCAGGCATTGTTGCAACACGAGCTCCATCCTTCAGAGCTTGTCGTACAGCCTTTGTGTGTGTAAGTGAATACTTTGTTGCAGCGATAACAACTTGTTGCTGACGCATCAATGCAGCAACTGGAGATGGTGGCTCCTCGCCATGATGACGAGATCTAGGCATGACGATAAGAAGCACACGTTCTGATCGCTTCTGCGTAGCGATATGAAGTGACTGGCCGATTTCAGCGGTTGTTGGATCACATACGATGAGGACATTCTCTCCGCGTCGAATGTCCATGCAGGTTTGAACGACCATATCAGAAATAGCATGAAGCCGTTCTTCATCAGTGGTAGGTTCAGGAAGCACTTCCGTCGACTTTGAACTTTCATGTGATTCAGAATTGAGAAGGGCGTTAATGTCCTCGTCTTCATCGTTCACTGTTTGCCCCTTATCCTTGTCTTTTCGACGGAAGGGAAGGACCATGCATCTCCATATACTCATCCATATTGAATGTGTGGTTCAATTCGAGCATATTGAACGATACGAGTCTTGATGAAGAACCGATGCTGACGTTGGCACATGAGCGATAAAGCGACGTTTCTCAACCGCGTTCAAGACATTCACCGGATTGGTAGCATTCAAGGTCACCTTGGATGGGATCAAGAAACATTGATGCCTGAAAAAGGGGCCCAATCGCGCGGAGAAATCATGGCATGGCTTGCAGCATTGGCGCATGAAAAGGTCATTGATTCAGAGATGGGTGGCTTACTGGAGCGTCTTGAGTCTCGCGATGATCTTGATGAGAGTGAACAAGCCAATGTACGTGAATTTCGAAAGCGATACGATAAGGCAACAAAACTCTCAGCAGAATTCGTCTCAACGTTTGCTAAAGCAAGGAGTGAAGCCTTAGTTGCATGGCAAAAAGCAAGAAAGGATTCGGATTTTTCTGCATTTTTACCACACCTACGACAACTCGTAGATTTAACACGTCAGAAAATTGACGCATATGGTTACGAAAAGACGCCTTATGATGCACTTCTCGATGAGTATGAATCGGGAATGACCGTCGAGGATTATGACCCATTGTTTGAAGGTCTACGTGAGCGTCTTGTTCCATTGCTTAAGCGAATCCTTGAGGCTAAAAAATCCAATCCTGACCCAACATTGCCTGAGGGATTAACGTTCCCAGTCGATAAGCAAGAAGAATTCTGTACAAAGGTCAGTCAGCGTATGGGCTTTGATTTTGCAGCTGGACGAATGGATGCTTCCACGCACCCATTTTCAGCAGGCATTTGGCCAGGTGATACTCGATTTACCACACGTTATGACGAACTTGATCCTTTTTCTTGTCTCTACGCAGTCATGCATGAAACAGGACATGCCTTGTATGAGCAAGGTCTTGATGAAGACCATCGATATACACCGCGAGGCGATGCAGTCTCTCTCGGTGTTCATGAATCACAATCACGACTTTGGGAAAATCAGATTGGAAGAACACCTGAATTTTGGGATGTTGTTATGGATGAATTCAAGACATCATTCCCTGATGCTCCATCTTGGGACTCATCGACATTGAATCGAATTGCAAATTCGGTCGAACCAGGATTCATTCGAGTTGAAGCCGATGAGGTGACCTATAATCTTCACGTGATGCTGAGGTATGAAATTGAGAAGAAGATTTTCAACGAAGATTACCCTCTGGAAGAACTACCTGAATTGTGGAATTCAATGATTTCGGATTGGTTTGGATTGACGGTTCCATCCGATGACCTCGGTTGTTTACAAGACATTCATTGGTCGATGGCAGCATTCGGTTATTTCCCAACATATACGCTCGGAAATTTGTATGCTGCTCAACTTCTTGAAGCCATGAGTGGTGACCTTGGGCCTGTTCAAGACGCTATCTCCTCCGGAGATTGGTCATCGATGTTGGATTGGTTGCGAAAGCGTGTCCACAAGCGAGGAAGCGCACTTTTACCTGCTGATCTTATCGAGGAAGCCACAGGGTCTCCCCCATCGAGCGAACCTTTCCTTCGCTATGTTGAAGAAAAGTATGGAGCGATCTATTCACTCTGATTCATCGCTCTTATCGGATGATCCGACAAGGCGGTTGATGCGGTCGGTCAATTCCATAATCGCATCGTTAAGATCATTGCTTCGATCGTCCTCATGGTCCGTTCCGAAGGTTGTTCCTAGTAACGTAATCATCGCTCCAGAAAGCATCATCACTGCTGGCCAATAGATGTCTTCAGCGACCATCCCATCGGTTGCAATCATTCCGCCCCATATCGCACCAGCAATGAAAATGATCAAACCGATCATCATCTGTTGGTATCCTTTTCCTAATTGTTCTTCCATGCTACTCATGTTTCCCAGTGGGAAATTTTTCACCGACTACATAAGTGTGACCGCTCAAGATTGAACGAATCGATTAATTCCATGGGGTCATGACCAAAGGCGAGCCTGCTTCACCTTCTTCAACCAAAATCGAACCCTTTGGTCCAGTCTCCTCATTTCGTTCAAAGACAGGAATGCCCCCAACAACGGTGAGCGTTGGCCATCCCACGAGTTTCGTTCCATGAAACGGATTCCAACGAACAGTCGTCCATGTGTTGGCATCATCGACCATTCGTTCTGTTGTCATATCGACCAACGTAACATCACCATCATAGCCTTCTTCAAGTCGCCCCTTTCCAATCATTCCATAAATCTCAGCAACATTCGATGCCATCCACTTGACAACTTGTTCGATTGTACATGCTCCTCTTGATGCATGTGTCAGCATCACTGGTAGCGACGTCTCAACACCCGGCATCCCACTCGGAGCTGAAGGAAAGCCCTTGGCTTTCGATTCAAGCGTGTGAGGAGCATGATCTGTAGCAATGCACGCAATGGTTCCATCATGTAGTCGCTTCCACAGTGTTTCCTTGTCTTTCTTGTATCGAATCGGCGGATTCATCTTGAGTCGAGTTCCATGGACTTCGACATCGGTTTCATCTAAGGTAAGGTGTTGTGGTAACACCTCGGTCGTGATGTGAGCCTTTCCATCCGTTCCGTGAAGCGATGTAAGGTCACTCAAATAATCGGCTTCAATCCCAGATGTGAGATGTAGAACATGCAATCGATGACCAGTAGCTTGCGCATATCCTACAGCACGTTTTGTTGCGATAAGTGCCGTAATATCATCTCTCCATTCTGCATGAGCAGCCATATCGGTTCGTCCTTCAATCAACTTCTTCCGCTCATCCATTCGTGTTTCATCTTCAGCATGTACAGCAATTAACCCCGCCGTATTGCTGAAGATTTCTTCAAGCGCATCAGAATCGTTGACCAGGAGATCTCCAGTTGAAGAACCCATGAAGATCTTAATTCCACAAATACCGGGTATTGCGATTGGTGCATCTGGGGCTCCAACCGCTTTCTGCAATTCCTCAACATTGGATTCCGTAGCTCCGATGAAGAATCCAAAATTGGTGACACATCGTTGATTGCCAGTTTCTATTTTCTCATACATCGATTGCAACGTTGTTTGGCTAGGGACATTGTTTGGCATGTCAAGGAATGAGGTAACACCTCCACTTGCAGCAGCACATGAGCCTGTGTACAAGTCTTCTTTTTCCGGCTGACCAGGGTCACGGAAATGGACTTGAGGATCGATGATTCCTGGAAGAAGATGAAGCCCAGTTGCATCAATGATGCGCGCATTCTCGTTTGCTACAAGGCCACCGCCAGGTTGGATTTGAGAGATGATTCCATCAGCAATGAGCAAATCACCGATGACTGTGGTGTCTGGCAAAACCATCGTAGCATTCTGAATCAGTATGTCCATCATCTTCAATCAAATCAACCGTAGAGCATCAAGTCAATGAATGCTCTTATCGGCGCCTTGCGTTTTTTGGACGAAAAGCGTTGCAAACATCATCGTTGGTATCGATGTATGGTCCTCCGATTAAATCAACACAATAAGGAACTGCCTTCCATATTTCATCGATGGTTTCGCGAATCGATTTCGGTCTTCCTGGTAAGTTGAATATCAAGCAAGATCCACGAATACCTGCGGTTTGACGAGAAAGAATTGCTGTCGGAGTGTATTGCAATGAAATGGAACGCATTTGTTCACCAAATCCAGGCATGATGCGTTCAACAACTCGTTCAGTCGCCTCCGGCGTAACGTCTCGTTGCGCAGGCCCTGTTCCACCCGTTGTTACGATGACATGACAACCGACCTCATCAGCAAGTTCGATTAGCGTCGCTTCAATTTCATCCATTGAATCTGGAATGCATCGATAATGAACTTCCAATGGAGAGGCTGTCGCTTCAATGAGAAATTGAAGAATTGCAGGGCCGCCTTCGTCCTGATACGCCTTGGATGATGCTCGATCGGATGCGACTAAGATTCCTATTCGGGCTTCTTCTCCAACTGAGTCAGCATGACCATCAATGCGTGTAAGAGCGTCCATGAACGTCCCTCAGGAGCCGTATTTCTCTTTGATGTCGTTGTGGAAGTTGTCCAAGAGCGTATCTTCAAACAATTCGGTTTGTCGACGGATTTTTGTTGAACGGATATGAAGAATTGCTGCGAGAATGAAAACGATAATCATGATTGGAATAACCGCTTCAAGCTTGTATTGGTGCATGATTTTGACGATACCTTCCGCAGTATACGCCCACGTGATTGAGGCAATAAACCCACCAATCATGGTCGCAAGAAGGACACGCATGAATTTCATGCGAGAAAGCAAACCGAGCATGGCTCCAACGAGAACACCAGAAGCCATGAATGGAATCCATACGAAGACGATAAGGCCCCAGAATCCCCATTTGTTGATCATTTCTCGCTTCTCGTTCGCTGTGTACTCTACCGTGGAAAGGATATCGCCTAGGAACTTCGTTTGCAACATTCGTCCACCAAAGCCATCTTGTCGAGCAACGGCAGCAATTCGCTCATCCTTGTTGCCCTTTCGCTCGACTCGTCCTGCACCAGAACGATCTGCGAGTGTTGAGACTTGGTTTCGCGCCTTTACAATCAAATCTTGGGATGTGAGGATGTCTTGATTTCGTTCTGAAATATATCGTCGCAACTCATCTTCGACTTCACTCGCCTGTCGCTTAAATCGGAAGAAAGCAAGGCGAGTAGTTGGTTTGAAGATGATGGAAACGAACACAATCCGATCATCGCTTGTAATCACTGCATTTTGTAATTCAAGGGTTTTATCTCGAACGAAAAAGAGATCCAATGAATCTCGAACTTCATCTTCAATTCGAGAGAGTGAGTGAAGTTCTTCGAAGAATGATGTGTAATTCTCTGGTGGCGCTTCATCATCTCTGTCACCGACACCAACACCAACGCCTGAGTCAAAGTCGATGGCTTGACCTGAGCCGATGGTTCGTACAGTGAGTTGAACAGGCTTGAATACACGGAACAAAGCAAACTCATCGAGAACTTCTCTTAGGATTTCATCTCGAATGGTCTTACTATCGCTCAAGGTATTCTCAGTGTTCTTGTATGGGACCATGATGTCAACCGATAAATCCCTCGGTTCGATCTTTGCAAGGTCATGATCCACTTCGATTCCAAGACGACGTTCACATCGTGTGATAATGTCGTCAACAAGACGAATGATGTGGTTTCGTGAGAGGATATCGTCCGCCTCTTGATGATAGACTTTGTACATAATCGGGTAGATGATCAACAGTGAAAAGACCGATAATGAGAGTGAATTGAATGCCATCCACCATGCTGGAATACCCGCTGCACCACCTGCAAGCATGGCTGTTTCTCTTCCTCCACCAAGTTCAGCAACAAGAAGGATGTAGCCCCAGTTTCCAAGTTCTTGAACAGACCAACATGAACGTGGGCCTGTATCTGTAATTCGGACCTCACGATGTGTTTCGCCTCCAATAAATGGAATGAAACCTCCTCCTTTCTTTCCGATTTCAAGTTCGAATTCGAGTGACTTTGACAAGTCTTCAGTGTTGTTTTTATTGTTGATAGCATCATCCGAATTGTTGTACAATTTCACAGAGAATATCACGTCATACGTCCCTTCGTCGAGGGTGCTGTAATCGGCTTTAGCATGAACTCGATTGTTCTCATCCTCAAGAACACGCTCAACTTGTGATGCTGGCGGACTATTCGTAGCATCAGCATCAACGATGTTGTACTGCAGGATTGCTACACCCGCAGGAAGGTTGTATGCATTAAGTGAGAACACTTCAGCATCCTCGTTTGGGAAGATGTGAATCCAGGGTTTATCATCAATTTCAACACATTCATCACCAATGTCAAGGAAGGTTGTCGATGCGGAATGATCCAAGGTCGTGGACTGACCGAAAAGGCCCGAGGACATGGATAGAATCAGTGCGCCATAGACAATGCCGTATGCAATACCCATCAGTAAAACAGGATTTTCCTTCTTTGCAAAGACACTACGCTTGTCACCGTCGGTTCTCCTTCGTCGAATTTCATTCAATTCTTTGAGCAAAGGATCGCTCTTTGTCTCAGCATCTTGCTGTTCCTTGGGCATTTCCTCCCCAATAACAGCCTCGCCCATGATAGTCTACATGCACGGTAGCAAATGAACCCATTGATTCTTGCGAGGTGGGTTAGGCCGGACTTGAACCGGCGACCTCGGCATCTTCAGTGCCGCGCTCTCCCAACTAAGCTACCAACCCTTGCGTCCCTGCGACGACACGGAAGACTTCAAGCCTTCGTTGATTATTCCTGACCAGCAAGGATTGATTTCTGCATCTCAAAGAGGGATGAGAAGCCAATATCGGCCATGTCGAGAAGCGCATCAAGTTCTTCTCGCTGATAGGTTGATTCTTCTCCAGTTCCTTGAACTTCAACAAATGACCCGTTGCTTACTTTGACCACATTCATGTCAACATCCGCATTGGAATCAAGATTGTAATCGAGATCGAGATAGGCTTGACCATCGATCAATCCAACGGAAATTGCTGCCACATCATGTGGCATGACTCGCATTTCATGCGTCATTTGATCTTCTTTGGACAACATTGGTGCACTCCATCCTGAACGTCGCTGCTCCTCGGTTGGGCGCATGTTTTGGGGTAAACAAACACCGGATGCAATCAAACGACGAACGCCTAACCGTAGTGCGAGGTTGGCTGCTGTAATCGAAGCGCAACGAGTGCCTCCGTCTGCATTGAGGATGTCACAATCAACGTTCAATGCAATAGGTCCGAGTTCTTCGAGGTTGACTCCAGCACGTAGCGATCGAGCAACCAATCGCTCAATTTCTTGTGTTCGCCCTTTTGCTCCACGACGTTCACGTCGAAATCGGGAATCGGTTGAACCGGGAAGAAGCGAGTATTCGGCATGAACCCATCCCTTGTTGGAATCACGTGGGAACCAACCTGGTAAGCGAGCCTCTTTCGTGCAACAAGCGAGGACAACGGTTTCACCTTGCCGATAAAGAATCGAAGCGAGTGCGTTGCTTGTAAAATCGATTTCAACCTCTACGTTTCGCATTTCATCAACATTTCTGGTCGTGTTTAATCCGGTCTTGAATTTGGCCATGTTCGTCCCAAGACTTCGAGTTCATCAACTCTTTTGTTTGCTTCAAAGGAGGCCATGCGTATGTTCAATAGGCCGATTGAAATAGCATAATCATGGCAAATCATACAGCCGTCATCTGCGGTGTTGCCCGAACGCCAATTGGTCGATTCATGGGAACGCTCTCATCATTGAGTTCCATTGATTTGGGTGTTGCAGCAGTAAAGGAGTTGTGTCAACGTGTTGGCTTTGACCCATCTTCTGGCATCGTCGATGAAGTCCTGATGGGTCAAGTGCTCCAGGCAGGCGTCGGACAAGCTCCAGCACGACAAGTAGCACTTGGTGCAGGTTTGCCAGTCACCACGTCCTGTGTTACCATCAACATGGTGTGTGGTTCTTCTCTACGTGCGGTCATGCAAGCTGCAACAAGTGTCCGACTGGGCGAACATCAGGTCGTTATCGCTGGCGGTATGGAAAGCATGTCCAACGCACCTCAACTCCTGATGGGTCAACGAAATGGCAAAAAGATGGGTGATTCGAAGTTAATCGATTCCATGATTCATGATGGATTATGGGACGTTTACAACAACATGCATATGGGCAATACTGGAGAAGTCGTTGCCAAAGAATGCTCCATTGATCGCCAGCAAGCTGATGAATTTGCTGCGCAAAGTCACGTTAAAGCTGCAAAGGCTTGGGATGAGGGCTGGTTTGACTGGGAAACCTTCCCAATTTCGATACCGCAACGACGAGGCGACCCAATCGTTCTGAGTCGGGATGAAGGAGTGCGTTCAGATTCAACCGCAGAAGGGCTTTCTAAATTGAGAACTGTGTTTGACAAAGAAGGCATTGTTACTGCGGGTAATGCGAGTACACTCAACGATGGTGCGAGTGCGGTTCTTGTCACAAGCGAAGCATTTGCGAAGGAACAAGGTTGGGAAATTCTCGCCACAATCGAGGATTACTGTACTGCTGGAGTCGAGCCAGAGCGAGTCATGAGCGCACCAATTCCAGCAGTAAAGAATCTGCTCAAAAGAAACAATCTCGATGTCCTTGATGTCGATGTCTATGAGCACAATGAAGCATTTGCATCAGCATCGTGTGCAGTAGCCCAAGAGGTAGGAATTCCACATGATCGCTTCAACCTTCATGGAGGAGCGGTGAGTCTTGGTCATCCACTTGGTTCAAGCGGTTCGCGATGCTTGATTACGCTCCTTGGCGTCATGCGTCGACTTGAAGCAACATCAGGTATCGTCACACTCTGTCTTGGTGGTGGCAATGCTGTTGCCATGTATGTGCGCCGCTAAGCATTACTCCTCTTCTTGCCCTTGATACGGTGAAAACACACCAACATCTTCGAGAATATCGGACGATCCAGGGAGGACGGAAAGAACATCATCAGTTCGCAGTCCAGTTGCTTTGTAGATGCGATTTGCAAGCTGCTCCTTTTTGCTCTGACCAGGTGATAGAATCGCATAACGTTCACAGCGTTCTTTGATTGAAGAAACTGTACCACTCATGAGCAATGGGACGCCGTTGATAGCAACAAGGCCGATACCTATCTGAATGTCCAAATCCTTGAACCATTGACGTTGTCCACGGACGATGAAGGCGCCCTTCCCTACATATTCACCCGTTTGCGCTGATTTGGAAACTTGAGCAGGTTTGACTGCAAACACAGTCCCGTGTGCGCCTCCACCGTTCCACGCCCGACTCCAGCAAAGCGCAAGTGTTGCAGCCTCTTCGAGTTTGTCATCATCGATTCGCTCATCTCCGAGTTTGTCGACGAGTTTGTAGGAAGGAACGCCCGGAGGAAGTTGGCCGTAGGGCTCGTCAACAAGAGCAAAACCTTGCGAAGCACGAAGGCTGCAACTTGGTGCGCCATGAATATCAGCGTGAAGGTACATGTCGCCTCCAGAGAGGTGCTTCTTGACAATCGAATCATTGCCTTTCGCATCACGTCCTCCAACGAGAAGGTGGCCGCCAGAAATAATACTCCAACGATGTTGTTCAAACCACAATCGTTTGGATCGACGAACGGTTTGCATTCTTCCGCTCGCTTTTTGTTTGGCTTCTTTTTTCTGGGCACGTTTGAATGCAACTTTGGTATCTTCTAAGGC
>JASLVI010000003.1:14475-31553 GCA_030741455.1 Candidatus Poseidoniaceae archaeon
TTTGTTGCCCCTGCAGTCTTGTCCTTTTGTTTGCGAGCAGCTTCAAAATAACGTTGTGCATTTTGATGCACTGAATCATCAAGATACAACGTAAATGCCTGACCAGGTTGTCCATCATCATCAGGAAGTCGAACCATCATGGTACGTTCAGCAGCATTTCCTGAATCGACCCAAATATTCTCTTTCAACCCTTTCAAAACAGGTTTCCAGCCCTGTTTTTCGACAGCCTCTCGCGCCTGTTGTAGAATGGTTTCAACATGTGTCCAATGTTCTTGGATTGCATGACCAATGGCTTGCTGTTTTTCGATTTTCTTTGCAAACCCAGACAATGCTTGTTCTTGTTGCTTTAATCGCCGCTCGAGTTTTTCCACTTCGGTAGAATGGCCACGTCCAGGTGCAGCAGCATCCAATTTTTCTTGTTCTCTTCGAGCAAGCGCATTGGCATCATGATGGCCTTTCCATGCATCAATCGCTGAGCAGAGACTTGCGCATTGGTAGGAATGAACACCAGAATGCGAAGGTAGCAACAAGGGTGTTGCTTCTACAGCAGTTTCACGAAGGGTTGTGGTTGCTTTTGCATCAAGCGTCTCCATCGTTATCATCGCATCAAGTGTTTTCTCATCGTATTCTTTTGTCGATTTGAGAATGAGGTAGCCAGTTCGACTGGAATTGAGTGTCTCTAAGAAATGCTTGAGTGCATTCAGAATGACTGATACATCCGCATCATTGGTTGCACTATTTGGCTCAAAACCTGCATGCTCACAAACAGCGTTTGCATAGATGCCTCCGAGGTTGATTTTACCACCAAGTGTGGAAACGAGATCTCGATCCGATTCATCAAATACTTCTTTGAGAGATTCAAGGGTGAGTTTGTAGGGGTCGATAGCAGCTGGAGGTGGAACATAGACCTCTCCTTTCTTGATGGTCCGGCCTGAATAACTCGCATGTGTGAGCGGTTGGATGATGACATCGTTTTCGTCCATCAAAATGACATTCCCATTGCGAAATAATTCTACGCTAAGTGATCGTTGCCCGTTCTTGGTATCAAAACGGAACATGAGTACGCGATCAAATCCAACCTGCTCCACCTTTGTTAGTCGCGCATTCTTGAGATGTTTTCTAAGGACCATAGCAAATGAAGGTGGCGTCATCGGCATTGGTCGGTCTCGCTTCGAAGTGTAGACGCGCTGACCGCGTACAATAACCAAATCGAATTGTTCGGATTCCTTTGGATTGATACGAAGGACGATTTGTTCGTAATGAGGCATGTAGGCTTTCTTCACATAAGCCCCCGACCATGCATTCAGTTCAAGCGATACTGCTCGAACATCAAAACCAGTCATTGAATCCTTCATGGCAATCCCTCTCCTACTCAACAAATTTCAACAGTACTTTACCAATGTTCTTCCCATCATGGATGTGTTGATGTGCTAAAGCCACATCTTTTGCATCGTAAATTGAATCGATAATTGGCGTCAATGCACCTTCTTTCATACCTTTGATGATGTTCTCCATTTGCTCTTGCATGACCGCTTCATCATTCCAAGTTCCCATATGTACGCCAAAGACGCCTTGATTTCTTGACATCATCAGCATCGGATCGAAACGTGGACGACTACGTAGTGCCTTGAATGCTTTCCAAAGCGAACGCTTGGATGAAGGAGCGGCTGATGACATGCCGTAGGTGTACAATTTCCCACCTTGAGCAAGAATGGAGATACTTCGCTTCAAATGTTCTCCACCAATAGGATCGAGAATATGATCAACGCCTTTTCCATTTGTTGCAGTTCGAATGATTTGGGTAAAATCCTCTTGATGTCGATCGATGGCAGTAGCTCCGTAGGATTGAATGATCTCAGCCTTGGCTGCAGAAGCAGTCGACCACACATTGCGTACACCTGCCCATTGGCACAATTGGAGTGCGGCTGTTCCTACGCCACCCCCTCCTCCATGAATCAATACCGAATCGGTCGGTTTGAGATTTCCAAGATGGTGGAGCATGTGGTGGGCTGTGATGTATGTTACAGGCATGGAAGCTGCAGCCTCTAAGGAGAGTTCATCAGGAATTGGCAATGTTCTCGAGGCATCCGTAATGACGTGGGTTGCTTGCCCACCAGTTCGCATTAATCCGACAACACGCTGCCCGACTTCGAACCCCTTGACGTTGCTTCCTATGGAATGAACAACACCGCTGACTTCGTAACCTGGTGTGAAAGGGAAGGGTGGTCGAGGTTGATAGAAACCAAGTCGCATCAACGTATCTGCAAAATTGATCCCAGCAAAATGAACAGCAATACAAACTTCGTCAGAATCTGGTTCAGGAATAGAAATTTCTTGGATGTCGAGGACCTTTGGCCCTCCTGGTTTGGTAATTACAACTCGATATGCCATTCATTCATCTCCTGGAATCCATCCTTGTTCTGTCTTTTTCACTCGGTTTGCACGTTCATGAGAAAGCAGGTGAGCGAGTGTTTGATCTTGTGCAAGACCGGGGTGAGCATCGGGTGTGTTTGAATAAGCATCGATTGAGATTTCGGAAATGGTTCGAAGCCCTGATGTTACAGCATCAAGCACACGTTGATGGCGCTCCATTCGATGCTTGATGTAATAGTTCAACGTCTTCTCTGGAAGAGGAATGACTGGTCCATGACTTGGGAACATCAAATGCGGCTCTAGGGCTTTCAATCGTTGAAGCTGTTCGATGTAGACATCCATATCCCCCGTACCTGGTGGAATGAGGATGGTGCCGATTCCTGCAACCATATCACCAGCAACAAGTCCAGCACCTGAATGGAGGCAAATATGGCCAGGATGATGTCCAGGTGTAATCAATACAGTCCAATGTTGGCTTCCAAGTTGGAGTGTTTCACCATCCTCAAGGATCCGATCGCAATGAACCGTTCTTGAGGTGTACTCGCTTCCCCAAACTGGAACATCAAAGGCTTCACGAAGCAAATCCATGTCACCAATATGGTCGCCATGTGAATGTGTGAAGAGTATTGCAACCAATTCACCACGATGTCTGTCAACCGCTTCAGCGAGTTGTTCCATCCCTTCACGCATTCGGCAAGCGGGGTCAACAAGAACAAATTCACCTTCTGGGTCGCCAACAAAGTAGGCATTGGTATGATCAGCAGGAGGAAGTGTCGCTGTTTTGACTGGAACAACTTCGACTCCATGGGCAAACAAGATCGAGCGACGACCAGGTTGACGTTCTTGCAAATCTTCGGCGGTTTGAATCATGTTTCCATTAAAATGATTCAGGGTTCGGTCAACCTCCATCAACAAGGTGACGACAGGTGGAGCCACACGGATTTCATGTCGCTTCCATCGTTCAATCATCTCTGATGGTTTCATCCATTCAAGTGCAGTAAATTCAGTTTGCAATTCAGTTGAAGGATTGAATTCTTGAGTTCCAATGTGCAAGTGAAAGAATGTGTTCTCAAATTGCATAGGCCCAAACGGTGGCGTTGTTCGACTCGAAATATGTCTCAAATCAGAGGTATTAAGCTCAATATTTCCTTCCTTCAGCGCATTGATGAACGCCATTTTGTCCGAAAGAATCTCCTTTCGAAGTTCGACATCGATTGGAGAAATAGATGAACCATTTGGAACAACACCTAGCTCCTCGGTCATTTCACGAACAACAGCCACAACAGATGAGGTCGAACCACTCGTTGTATTCTGAACAAAGGCTTCACCCTCATGATCGGTTCTCGAAACACCCCCGCCAGGAAATGCCCAGTAGCCAGGAAATGCCCGCATTGACTCAGCACGTCGTCCCAGAAGGACTTCGACACCATTCACTCCATCACGAGTGAGCGTCAACGTCACGGTTGGACGTGGAGGCTTCCTCGCAAATGCGGGAAGGTTCACACCCTCAGGGACTTCGCTCATGTTCCACCCTACGGGTGGACCGCTTCAAGCCTTTGTGGCTTCACTCGTTTCGTCGAATGAATGCAGCTCCGAGGAGTGCGAGCATTCCAACGAGTCCAGTGAATCCTGGTGCATCATGCATTGGATTTTCATCGCTGTATGCATCAGCACTGACGGAGTAAAGACGTACATCGTATTGCATCTTCATCTCGTCTGTGACGTGAATCATGTCGCCTTCACTAATCGTTCCAGAGTTATCTGCATCGTGGTACATCACACCATTCGCTCCACCCTCTGATGCAGCATCAGAAACAGGAATTTGAGAGTATTTCCAACAATTCTTTGTTGTCTCTCCAGTTTCGTAATCCGTTTCTTCCTCGCAAGTGGCAAATTCGATCCAGTAGTCCGACATATCTCCTTCGAAGTGGAAGTCCATTTCGTTGGTGATGTACCAAACTCTTTCTTCATCAGAACCATCGCCGTGATCACCGTGGTCATGGTCGTCGTGGTCATGACCGTCATGGCCATCACTGTCGTCGTCGTGGCCATCATCGTGGCCATGGTCGTCATCCATCTCAGGTTCGTCCGAGCCATCAGAACAGTCTTCATACCCATCATCAACATAGTCCAATGGGATTGTTTCTCCGTTGTCACAAGTGAACATTTCTTCAGAGTCTTCCATTGACATCATGTAACTATCAATCTCCATAATGAATTGTTCAAGTTCGTCAATATCAAGATCACCAGAATCATCAGAGTCAGCCTCGTCGAAAATCAAGTTGAATTCATCAATCATCTCTTGAGGGATTTCTTCTCCATCTTGGCCCATGTAGGCATTGAATTCATCCATAGTCATTGTTCCACTTGAGTCTGTGTCGGTCAATTCGAGTAGTTCTTGAGGTGAAGGTGCGTCATCATCATGATGATCATCGTCCATATCGGGCATTTCGTCATCACCATCAGGACAATCTTCTGTTCCATCATTGACTTGTGAAATCCATACTTGGCTTCCATCCATACAATCGAACCAGTTGATTTCATTTCCATCACTGTCGTATTGTTGCTCATCTGCACCGTCTGTACAGTCAGCACCGCCATCGTTGACGTGATCGAATGGGATTTCTGTTCCATCGCCACAAATGAATGTAGGCCAATCATCATGGTCGTCATCGAATTCATAACCTGTAAAGCAGTCCCATGTGCCATCTTCGAGTTGTGAACAATCTGCGAGTTCATAACCGTCAGTGACTGCTACGTTTCCATCAGAATCGACCCAGTCATCATTCCAGCATTCGTACATACCGTTTTCTTCACTGCAGTTGTGGTAATTTTGGAACACTTCTATGACATCTGAATGACTACATGCCCAACGGCCATCATCAAGCAATTCACATTCGCCTTCTTCGTAGCCGTCACTTCCTAGGTCGAAGTCACCATCATTATCTGTATCCCACTCATCAAGCCAGCATTCGACGTAGGAGGGGTGGGCATCTGGTTCACACTGGTCGTAGTAATTGATGTGGTCAGTCCCACATTCCCATGTACCATCTGCGAGTTGCTCACATTCGTAATTCCAGTAACTGTCGGAATCTTCGGGGGTTCCATCACCATCGACATCCATTTCATTGGTCCAACAATCAAGAGAGCTGAGTCCGTCATCTGAGACTGCACAGTTGTCGTAGTTGTAGGTCCAAACATAACCTTCATCTTCGCCACCAACACAGTCTTCTTCACCATCGTTGACCAAATACATTGGAATGGTTTCTCCATCATCGCATGTGAACTCTTCATCATGGTGGTCATCGTGGTCATCATAGTCATCATCACTCAATCCTGAAAGAACGAGATAGATAAATTCAAATTCATCTTCTGAGAGATTTGCATCATCATCGTCATCCGCAAAATTAAACATATCTTGCAAACCGATGTCATCAGCATCCATATCAGAACCATCATTGGCGAGGTCCATCTCCACACAAGCCTGAAGTTCATCGTAGTTGATGAGCATATTTCCATCTGTGTCACATTCTGCGAATTCTCGGTAGAACGTCCAAACCTCCTCGTCATCACCGTGATCATGTCCGTCATGGTCATCATCGTGATCATGTCCGTCATGGTCATCATCGTCTTCTCCATAGAAACAGATGTCCTCACGACTCCATTGCCAGCTGTAGCCATCCATATCGGTGATTGTAGCAGTAAGCATGTAGCATCCTTCGCCATAATCGATGTTCTCAAGAGGAACATAGTAGACCATGCCCATGCCCGTTCCACTCATGTCAACGAACATTGATGTGGAAACGTCCCATGATGTCACAGGGGTGTTGTCATCGTATAGCGTGAGATAAACGCCAGCAATATCATCAAATCCAGAATAGACACGAAGTTCAGGTTCTGCATAATCGTTCTCTGAACTCGCCCAGTTGTCTGTGAGGTATGCATCGATGTATTCGCCAGATCCTCCATTATCATCCCAATCATCCGAGCCATCATCCATGCTGTCTGAAACTGTGAACGGAAGCGCAACAGATTCTCCAGCATCAACATCGGTGAAGAATGAGTTGACTCTGTCTTCAGTAAGAACGTACATTTTCACCAAAGTTCCTTCCATTTCCATTTCGAAATATTCGATTTCACCTTGATCGTTGAATGCAACAGCCATGTTCGGCATCATCTCAGAATCGCTATCATCGCCCATGCCATCGTCATCATGCGAATTTCCAGGGTTGGAATCATCATGGCCATCATCATCATTTCCATGACCATTGTTTCCGTCATCATTCATCATTGCGATAAATGTGTCAAGTTCATCTCCTGTAAGTTCGCCATCACCGTCTGAATCGGCTTCATCAAAGGCGGATTGCATTCCCTCGAGTTCATCATCATCTACTTCTTCACCAGAATCGCCTGCATTTTGTATTTCCTCGAAGGAGACACCGTTGTTGTCATCGGTGTCGAACATACACAAAGCGAGTTCTGGAGTCATGCTATCCTCGTCCATTCCTTCCATTGAAACATCGTAAACTTGGAGGCCGTCTACGGATTCCGCAGGTGTGAATTTACCCATGCATTCAACGAATGAAAAGAACATAAGCATTTCCATTGGATCCATGTCGTCACTGTTGTCCTCAGTTTCCTCAGCCATTGCTGCGATGACTTGAGTGTGCGTGGTTGTTGTTGTCATTGAATAGGATGATACTGGCTGTGCTTCCATCATTTCCTCCGTCCTTTCGCAACTTGCGGCCTCTGAATATGCTTCGAAAGCTTCTTCCAATTCATCTTCAGTTGCCAACTCTTGCCAGTCTTCGCCATACTTCTCTTCCATGGTAGAATTAATTTGTTTAACTGCATCATCTTCCTCTGCGCAGATGTTGCCCGTTATTTCATAACCAATTTCGAAGTACATTGTTGTACCAATGTGAGTCATTGTTGAAACGAACTTCATGGAGGAGTCACCGTTAGAAATTCCAGAGATTTCAGATGTGTGGTAACCGTCAGGAGACCATGCTTGAGACATTTCAATTGTGATTATGGCATCAGAATCTTCCTCAACCTCGAGCATATCGCTCATTCCCATCATTGCAGGATCCATATCATACATCATCGTAATACCAAATGATTCATCCTCATCAACTGTGATGAAATCATTGATTTTTTCGATGGCAATCTCTTCATTGACTTCGATTTTCTTGACCTCATCATCATCATCTGATGAAATGAGTTCAGTACATCCTGCAAGCAGGAGGGAGGCTACGAGAAGAAGCGCAAGTGTCTTTTTCATGTACTAGCCCTGATACAGTCGTTTTATTAACCTATCACCAGCAATGATGCCTGTTTCAAGACGCAGATTCATGAACTAGCGCTCAATGGTGTTACCATGAAGGCCAACTCTGTTGAGGAAGAACTTGAGCATCTCGCGAAATTGGTCGAAGAAGCTGAAGCCCTAGGAATTGACCCCTGGCCAGAAAAGAAACCGCCCCGTCCATGGGCGAAATTCGCTCTTGCCTCATTCATGATCATCATGATGCTCTCATGGGTTTCCCGCTGGATGTACCGCTTTGCAGACGTTTGAGATTTCATCGACCGTCGATTTCAAGAAGTCCATCAAATTGGCAGGGGTATAGTCCCTTAGTGTAGCGGTCCATCATGGAGGATTCTGGTTCCTCCGACCCCGGTTCGAATCCGGGAGGGACTACTTGCCGCTCACAGAATCATTCCTCTTCATCAGGCTTCATGAGTACAAACGATGTGATGATGGACATAGGGTCGCCATGTGTAAGTTCGCCAGAGTACTCTTTCGCTTGTCCATAGGTGACGACACGTAATCTGAATTGACACGTTTTCTTGGTTCGTCGCTTACGATGATGGCGATAGAAATGGACACCAATCTTGTATTCTCCATCGGGTGCTTGATCGGTCCAAACAACGTTTTCAATCGGCTTCTTTGACTTTGGACGAACGTTCATGTCAACATCCAATTCGCCACCACAAGCACTCTTTCGATTGTTGAAGTAAATCCGTTCACCTGAAGGGCAAAATACGTGCATGTCGAGGTCGTTGTAATCATCCCAAGCGAGACTGATTTGAACAACACCTGATTTTCCGCCTTCACGGGCGAGTCGTTCCATCAATTCGCGATCTTCTTCATCGGATACACGGACGGAAATACCGGTTCCAACCTCTTCTTCTGCAACCAGGTTTGCGTGGGCATTGAGATTGTCTTCGTTCTCAGCAATCCATGTTGAGCGGTCTTCGGCAGATTCATCTTCTTCATCCTCTGTTTCGATAGCATCTCGTTCTGGAATAAACAACTCATCCATGACCAGTTGTAGATCGGAATACTGCGCAACTCGCCTCTGTTGTCGACTCTGATAGGCTTGTCTCGCAGAATCATTGAGTTGGTCGAGTTGTAGGCCACGTGATACGACGTGACGTCGTGCATTTCCACGATCGCTTTGTTGCGCCCTCATGCTCGATAATGGAGCACGACTTGCGTTTCGAAGTGCGAGTTGTTTCTTCAATTCACGTCGCTTACGAAAACGATTGATGAGGTACAATACGATGAAAAAAAGAGCAGAACCACCGCCAATGATTCCACCGAGAAGGATGTTCTCGTCCACAATCCTCACTTGTCCTGCTCCCTTTTAGGAGATTTGTTCCCTCATTGATTCAAGAATTCCTTGTTGATGGTGTCGAGTACATCCTTGGAAGGTCGCAACTGATCGTCATGAACATCGAGAAGTGGTGTTTCAACAAGCCCCAAATCCTCCGCTAAGGACGGTTTTGTCGCATCAAAGTAGAGCAGGCCCGTGACGTGCTTCTTCTCGACTTCAGCTTCATGGAGTGCTGTTAATGCAGCCATCGAATCGCTCGGATTATGGCTGTCAGAAATCGTCTCAAGTCGAATGGTTGAACCATCATGCAGTGTAATGTCGGTAAAGTGTCCTTCTGGAACTTCGACTTCTGCCATCGGCTCAAAGTGAGGGATGTAATCAGCCATGTGGAGCGTGATTTCGTTCTCCTTCACGTATTGGTATGAGCGCATGGATTCGTCGTTGTTGTTAAAGGTCACACAAGGAGAAATGACGTCGATAAGAGCGAACCCTTTGTGCGACATCGCCGCCTTCAAGAGCGAGGTAAGTTGCTTCTTTGAACCAGAGAATGAACGAGCAACAAAGGTACAACCGAGATTGATAGCAAGTGCACACAAATCGATTGGTTGTGTTTCGTTCGCCTTCCCTTTCTTCTTCTTGGAGCCAATATCTGCAGTTGCGGAGTATTGTCCCTTTGTGAGTCCATAGACACCGTTGTTCTCGACGATATAGACCATGTCCATGTTGCGACGAATGGCGTGGATCAATTGGCCAATACCAATCGATGCGGAATCACCATCACCGGAAACACCGAGATAGAGAAGATCTTTGTTGATGGCGTAGGCACCAGTGGTAACAGACGGCATTCGTCCGTGAACGGTGTTGAATCCATGCGATTGTCCGAGATAATATGCTGGTGTCTTAGAGGAACATCCGATACCAGACATCTTAGCGATGCGGTGTGGTTTGATACCATTCTCCCAAGCAGCACTAATGATCACATTGGAGATTTGATCGTGGCCACATCCAGGGCAGAGTGAGGAAGGACCTCCTTTGTAACTATCCTTTGGCTCATTGATGACATTCAATTTGATCGCTCTTGCAGGTTTGTCGCTCATTGGCTCACCTCCTCAATGGTCTCAAGAATCTTCTCAGCATAGATTCGGCCGCGTGGAGGCATTCCATCGGAATACGCCACGGAATGAACCTGGCCAACGATGTCGTTTGGAAGTTCCCGACGCAAAATACCCCATAGTTGACCATCACGGTTGATTTCCAAAACAATGGTCATTCGGTGACGTCGAATAAATTGTTCAACTTCACTGTGGAGTGGTAACGAACGAACACGACATTGGCTGACCTTCAATCCAGTCGCTTCGAGAATATCGTCAATTTCTTGGATCGTATTTTCCATACTACCATAGTAGATGACGCCGACATCGCCTTCGGCTTCTTCTCGCAACAATGGTGCAGGAAGATGGTCGCGTGCACCGTTGATCTTGTCCTTGAGTCGCTTCATGAGTGCAAAATAATCGTCGGGCTTTTCGGAATAAACGCCGTCTGGGTTGTGACCCGTTCCACGATAGAGAATAGGGGCCATGCCGCTACCAGGCAATGTTCGGTAGGGGATGCCATCACCATCAAGATCACGATATCTTCCGAAGTTTTCCATTGCTTCAAACACATCTTGTTCACGAATCGTCTTGCCTCGATCCATTGGTGCGTCTGGATAGGTAAATCCTTCACACGCCCATCGGTTCATACCAAGGTCGAGATCGGAAAGGCCGAACACCGGTGTCTGATAGCGTTCTGAGATGTCAAATGCTCGCCATCCGAATTCGAAACACTCTTCCACCGTTCCTGGAATGATGACGATATGTTGTGTATCGCCGTGGCTTCCTTCGTAAAGCATGGACAAGTCGGATTGCTGGGTTCGGGTTGGAAGACCGGTCGAAGGACCAACACGGTTCACGTCCCAAAATACGGAAGGAATCTCAGCGAAGTAAGCAAGACCAATGAATTCCTGCATGAGCGAGATACCAGGTCCTGAGGTTGCGGTCATTCCACGACCACCTGCCCAACCAGCCCCGAGGATCATACCGGCAGCTGCAAGTTCATCTTCAGCCTGAATGACCGCACAGGTTGATTCACCTTCGTCATTGGTTCGAAGTCGTGGCAACCAACCAATGATACCTTCAGCGAGACTTGATGATGGTGTAATCGGATACCAAGCAAGCAGTTGAACACCACCAAAGATGCAACCGAGTGCTACGGCTTCATTGCCTTCCATGAAGAAACGTTGTTGTTCAATCGCACGAGATTCAACGACGTAAGGGTCGGTCTTGGTGAAATTTTCCTTTGCATAATTTCGTCCAAGCTCAAGTGCGGTCGTGTTGAGTTCAATCGCTGAAGCCTTCCCTTTGAATTGGCCTGCGACTGCCTTGTGAAGGGCTTCATCTGTTATTCCAAGGAGTTCAGCAAGTACGCCGACATAGACGATGTTGGTCACAAGTTTAGCGAGTTTTGGACTGAGCGAGCGAGCAAGTTTCGTCATTGGAACGGGATAGGAGACGACGTCTTCTCGATCCATGACCATTTTCGAGTCCATATTCCAAACAACGACTGAACCTGGTTCAAGTGCTGCAAGATCTTCTACCCACGTTGCCTTGTTGACAAGGACTTGGATGTGGGTTCGATCACCTGGTGCTTGATAGCCTTCATCGGATAGACGAACGATGTACCAAGTCGGCAAACCAGAGATATTAGAAGGAAAGAGGTTCTTTCCAGAAACTGGAACGCCCATGTCGAAAAGCGATTGGAGGAGAATCAAGTTAGCGGATTGAGAACCGGTCCCGTTGGCAGTTGCAATGTTGATGGTGAAGTCGTTGGCGATGGTGTCCATCTGTTGTGTCTCCTTAGGCGATTGCGACGGATATCGCGGCCTCTTAGTTTACGCCCATCGCTTTCATCACTTCAATATGTTGCCGTGAAAACCTCATCATTACCATCCGTGAAGGTCAAAAATAGAAGTCGGTTCTGAGGGACCATGGCGGACGATGCATTGAGCGAGGCTTGGGAAAAAGCAACGAAGGACATCACGAAAGGAAAGAACGAGGGTGCGCTGCAGACATTGCGTGCAGCTGATCCACAGGCCCTCGAACCAATGACGGCACGATTGGTCGGTGAAGCTACATGGAATATTGCCAAAGCCAACGATTCGAAATCCGACTACAGAAGAGCAGCGATGTTCTTGCGAGAGGCAAGTGCAAAGAATCCTAAAGATAAGAAAACCAGTTCACTTTACAACAAACTCCTCAATGAAATGCAAGAAAAGCGGATTAGTGAGACGGTCATTCCTCGAATGTTCAACAACGGCGGTCCAACGTTGGCAGGAATGGTTGTCATGTTCGGGGTGTTTCTCGTCATCCTTGCAGTCTTGGCTGGAGCAAATAGTTCTGGCTCCTCAGACCAGAGCAATGTAGTCATGGAGATTACATGGACTGACACTAACAATGTCGAACATTCTGGTAAAATTTGGATTGAATTCTATGATGATGATACGCCAATGCATGCTGAAAGTTTCCGTGCAAATGCCGAAGCAGGTAGATATGATGGTACAATATTCCATCGAATTGTCGATGGCTTCATGATTCAAGGTGGTGACTTTGAGAATGGTGATGGGACTGGAGCTCACGCTGGTAAATTCTTTGGTTACTGTGCTCCAAGTTTTTCTCAGACAGATGATTGTAGAAATGATATGACAAATTGGGTCATCCCTGCTGAGTTCGGTCAAACCCACGAACCTGGAACAATCGCAGCGGCTCGAAGCTCAAATGAAAATTCAGCGGGCGGGCAATTCTATCTTGTTGATTCCGATGGCGCTTACAGTCTTGATGGACAGTATACAGCGTTCGGAAAAGCATACCGTGGTGAAATCGATGGTTCCAGTACGAGCGGCGTCGAAGTTATTGATGCGATTTCTCAAGTGGGATGTGGGCCATCGCAATCCGTATGTACGGATAGTAACAAACTCTCAACATTCCCAGTAACCGTTGAATCGGTTGAACTTGTTGATGTTGAAGACCCATGGTACAAGTTCTGGTGAAGTCTCACAGGCAATAGAACAGTTCGGTTGATTAACGGGGGGCGAGTCCCTTTGAATCATGAGCGAGTTGGACCCGTTTTTAGCCAAGCGAGAACTTGAAGTCGGCGGCACGTATTATGCGCTTTCCGCCCTTGATGATGCTGGAATTTCAACCAAGCATCTTCCGTATTCGATTCGTGTCTTGTTGGAAGGTGCGCTTCGCAACTGTGATGGCTTTTTGATTCGTGAAGAAGATGTCAAGGCGATCGCTGGTTGGCAAGCCAATGGTGAGCGTGGAGAAATTCCATTCCGTCCTTCTCGTGTCATTTTACAAGATTTTACTGGTGTTCCTGCTGTTGTCGATCTTGCTGCACTTCGCGATGCTATGGTCCAAATGGGTGGCGACCCAGAGAAGGTCAATCCACAAGTTCCTGTTGATTTGGTCATCGACCATTCTGTTCAAGTCGACGTTTCAGGAGCCAATCCTGACGCATTGCAACTCAATCTCGATATCGAGTATAATCGAAACATGGAACGTTATACATTCTTGAAATGGGGTCAACAATCGTTGGCGAATTTCCAAGCGGTTCCTCCTTCGCGAGGAATTGTTCACCAAGTCAATCTTGAATTCCTTGCGAGCGTAGCTCGAGCAGAAAACAACATTTGGCTTGCCGATACACTTGTTGGAACCGATTCTCACACAACCATGGTCAATGGTCTCGGTGTTCTTGGATGGGGTGTTGGAGGCATTGAGGCTGAGGCGGTCATGCTTGGACAACCGATCTACATGCTTTCACCAGATGTTGTTGGCGTACGCTTAACCGGTTCACTTAACGACGGCGTCACTGCAACCGACATGACACTTCGAATCGTTGAAATTCTTCGCCAGCACGGTGTTGTTGGGAAGTTTGTGGAGTTCTTTGGGGAAGGGATGGCCGCACTTTCGCTCGCTGATCGTGCTACAATTGCCAACATGGCGCCTGAATACGGTGCAACCTGTGGATTCTTCCCTGTCGATGAACGCACCATTGAGTATCTCCGATTGACGGGTCGTGATGAGGAAGCACTTGCTGGTGTTGAAGCATTCTCGAAGGCTCAGGGCCTGTGGTACAATGCGAGCGATGCTGAGAAATCGTATACTGACATTCTTGAACTGGATTTGGGAATCATCCTTCCTGCACTTGCTGGTCCAAAGCGACCTCAAGATCGCGTTGATTTGAAGGACATGAAATCTCACTTTGTTGAATCACTTACCAATGAACTTGGCTTCGAAGGCCATGGGTTGGACGAGTCCGAATTGAACAATGGAGCCATTGTAGAAAGGGATGGAGAAATCTATGATTTGAATCATGGTGATGTTGTTATCGCTGCAATTACTTCCTGTACGAACACATCCAATCCAGATGTCATGCTCGCTGCGGGACTTGTCGCTCGGAAAGCGCGTGCACTTGGATTGAACGTGAAGCCATGGGTTCGAACCTCACTCGCTCCAGGTAGCCGTGTTGTTACTGAATACTACGAAGCGACTGGCCTTCAAGAGGATTTGAATGCCCTTGGATTCAATGTCGTAGGATATGGATGTACAACCTGTATTGGTAACTCAGGGCCTCTTCCAGAAGAAGTTGATGCAGCCATCGATGAAGCAAACTTGATCGTTGGAAGTGTTCTCTCAGGAAACAGAAATTTCGAAGGTCGAGTCCATGGTAAGGTCAAGGCCTCCTATCTCGCTTCACCACCGCTCGTTGTCGCCTATGCACTGGCAGGTACGCTTGAGATTGACTTAACAACCGAACCGATTGGAACATCATCGGATGGAACACCTGTTATGCTCTCTGATCTTTGGCCATCATCCGATGAAATTGCTCAAGCCCGAACTGCAATTACGCCTGAAATGTTCAAGCAACGATATGCTGATGCAATGAACGAACCACGATGGGATTCCATTCCAGCAGAACCGAGCCCCCTCTATCCATGGGACGAAGCTTCAACCTACATCCGACTGCCGACCTTCTTCCAGAATCTATCTGCTGAAGCAGATCCGATCGAACCCATTCATGATGCAAAGGTGTTGCTGAAGCTTGGCGATTCCATCACGACAGATCACATTTCACCTGCTGGTTCATTCCCTGCGAGTGGTCCTGCTGGCACGTGGTTGGTCGAGCGCGGTGTCGCAAAGGGCGATTTCAATTCGTTTGGAAGCCGTCGTGGAAATCACGAGATTATGATGCGGGGAACCTTTGCCAATGTTCGCATTCGTAATCAACTCGCACCAGGAACTGAAGGTGGTTATGCACTCGATCATACCTCTGGAGACATTACATCTGTCTATGATGCGGCCATGAACAACGATGGCCCGATGGTCGTTCTTGCTGGCTCTCAGTATGGGACGGGATCATCCCGTGATTGGGCTGCGAAGGGAACGTATCTTCTTGGTGTGAAAGCAGTTATCGCAACCTCCTTTGAACGCATTCATCGCTCAAATCTTGTGGGGATGGGCGTGCTACCTCTGACCTTTATGGACGGTGAATCACACGAGTCGTTAGGGCTTGATGGAACAGAATCGTTCTCAATCCCTGTAACCGATAACGTCGAGCCGATGCAAAACCTTACCGTTACTGCGAATCATCCAGATGGTTCGAGCAAGGAATTCACGGTTTCTGTTCGACTTGATACGCCTGTTGAGGTTGAATATTACAGAAACGGAGGAATCCTCCACACCGTCTTACGGCAACTTGCTTCGGTTCCAGAATCGACATCTTGAAATGGAAGCAAATGGAGTTGACGTCATGGCATCGGGTGATGTAAGGTTCATTTTTCGCTCCGATGAAACGGACGTGAATGTGACCATCGAAGGAAAGAGAGAATGGGTTCAACGAATCGTCGATGAACTTGGACTCTCTGATGTTGGCTCATTCATCCCGCTCGGACAAAACCCTCTTGCACAAAATAACCCGAATATTGAGGATGATGAAGATGCTATGCTGCCGCCTACAGATATGGGGCCTGAGCCCGATCCAAGTCGTATTCCAGTGGTAAGGAGGCCAATTGGCGAACTTAATGTCGAGGTTGAAATTGAGAAGATTGGGTTGGAGCCTCCAAGTCAAAACGATGTGTTTGAACTCATGGATGCCTTTTCTGAACTTGATGAGCCTCGTCCGATTCAAGGCCAGATGAGTGTTGACCCTATGGCGGAGGCGTGGTTGAAGGAACTCATGCGCCTTATTGTCCGAGAAGGTGCACGAACAGCATTGGCGACCGAGACGATTGAAGAAGTTGCAAGCGCAAAACTTGGTGGCCGCACAGGGATTGAACTTAGCGTCTGGTTGGAATCCCTATTTGCAGCAGGAAAACTTGTCAAAATCCACGGTGGCGATGCAACGGGTTGGGGCCCGTCTCCTCGCTGGCTCGGATGAGATAGAATTGTTGTGCAAGAACGCACATTTGCTTGACATTAAGCGAAGCGTGGCATCAAAGGGGTTATAGTGGAAGTATCGTTGGCTAAGATGAGTGATATTGATGCAAACAAAGACAAATCAAATCGGGGCAAAACTTCGAAGCGTATTTCTTGTACTCATAATGGTCCTATCGACGACTGCCGCATTTGCAACTACTGCGAGTGCCTCTGCTGCACGAAACTACACAACCAACCGAGATCCTATTGACATCGGCATTGCTGATTTCAATTGTGATGGCCACAACGACATGGCGATTGCTACTGATGGTACGCACACCATTTCCATCTTGCTCAATGATGGTACTGGCGACTTTACAGATCGTTACGATGTTTGGGTCTCCAAGAACACTTCCCGCAACGCAGAATGGGATGAATTCTCAAACGTTCAATTCCTTGAAGTTGGTGAATTCAATGGCGACAGTGCACCTGATATTGCCATCTTCCAACGAAACAACCCGTTCAAGACGGATGACAGTGGTGCGCCTGCTGGAGAGCCAGGTAACCTCACCATTCTCGAAAACGATGGATGCAACACAGATTCTTTCTCTATTGGCCAGAGATTCACTCACTT